>CAZCRP010000315.1:0-3607 GCA_964501055.1 uncultured Acidimicrobiaceae bacterium | reverse complement strand
ACTCCGCCGGCGCGGTGGAGGAGCCGACCAGCGAAGAGGCCGAAGCCGACGTGGCCGAGGACGCCACGACTGAGGACACCGGGGCCGAGGACACCGAGGCGGAGGAAGAGTGAGCATGGCCGAATCGAAAGGCTCGATCGTCGAGAGCGTGGTCACCTACCTGGTGAAGGAGATCGTTTCCCAGCCCGAGGAAGTCGACGTCGTGCTGGTCGAGCAGGGCCCGGATGACATCGTCGCCGAGGTCAGGACCGCCAAAGGCGATCTGGGCAGGGTGATCGGTCGGCGGGGACGCGTGGCGCGCGCCATCCGCACGGTCGCCCAGGCGGCGGCCGACGAGGAGGGTCTCTCTGCCGGAGTCGAGTTCATCGACTGATCGTGTCCTCGTCGGGCGCATCGGTCGCGCCCACGGGTTGGCCGGCCACGTCCTCGTCCGGCCCGAATCCGACTATCCCGAGCGCTACCGCCCGGGAAGCGAGTTGACCACCGACGACGGTCAGGTGCTCACCGTCGAACGATCACAAGCACGCGAGGGCTCGCTGCTCGTGAGGTTCGCGTCCGTGACCGATCGGACGGCGGCCGAGGCGCTGTCCGGGCGGTTCCTGTACGTCGAGACCGGGGAGCGACGCCCATTGGACGAGGACGAGTTCTGGCCCGACGAGGTGATCGGCATGGTGGTCCGCTCGCCGAACGCCACCGACCTCGGTGTCGTGGACGACGTCGTCGAGGGAGCTGCCCAGTACCGGCTCGTGGTGCGCGGCCCCGACGGCTCATTCGAGGTCCCGTTCGTCCTGGCGTTGGTGCCGGAGGTGGACCGCGTGAACCGGGTCGTGACAGTCGCCGATCTGCCGGGGTTGCGACCCGGCACCTGACGAGTCACTCGTGGGCGCTGGGGCGGCGGTTCAGGAGAGCTCGACGGGAAGCTCGAGTTCTCCCACGGCCATCGTCCCCCCGCCGACCGGCCCGTCTGGGACGAGGACGGTGAAGGCTCCCCAGGTGTCCGGCCGTGGGGCTGACTCGCCGCTGAAGCTGACCGTCTCCTCGGCCGTGTCCATCGAAACCGTGACGGCCTCCACCCGGCCCCTCACGTATCCGTTGACGGTGAACGGATAGATCAGGCTTCCTCCCACCGGGTCGACGATCACCAGGCTCTCGGTGACGAGAGCCGGAGCGGGATACGGGTCGCCGCCGGCGATCGCATCCACCACGATTCGAGCGGGTCCGGACGCGACACTCACCCGCACCTGCGCGGCGGACGCCAGGTGCAGGTCGACGAAGAGATCGCCTGCGGGGCGCCGCACGACGAATGCGCGACTCACCAGATCACCGTCGATGACCTGATCGAGAATCGCCGACCCGGAAACCGCCGGGTCGAGCTGCAACCGGAGAACGCCGGCAGACCGGATGAACAGAGGTCCCACTCCCGGCGGGAAGAGCGCGGGGGCGCCGCTCTGGGCGGAGAACTCGACGATCACCCTCTCGCACCCGTCGTATCGGTCCCACCGAATCCGTGACACCACGTCGGCGTCGCTGTCGTCACGCTCGATGATGCCCGCTCCGCCGCTGGCGACGAAGGGCTGTGGCCCGGCGAGACATGGCGGGTCGACGGTCGGGACAGGCGCCGATGTGGTCGTGGTGGTGCTCGTGCCTGGCGTGGTCGTGGTGGTCGAGGTGGCGCCACCGCCCGCAGGGGTGCACGCCGCCAACAACAAGGCGAGGATGGCCGAGCCTCGTCGCACGTTGGCGGCAGGGGGACCCATGTAAAGAGGCTACCGGAGGGCCTGCGGTCCGTAGCCTGATGCCGGAGATGATCGACGAGCCAGAAGACCTCGAGCCGATCCTGCTTCGTATCGCGGCCGGCGCGCGGGTCGTCGCCGGAGTGTGGGTGGGGACCCTCGTGTTCTTCTCATACCTGCTCACGCGCGATGCCATGGAGCGCCCATGGCTCCCGATCGTGGTCGCGCTGGCGGTGGGAACGTGGTCGATTGTCTCGGTGCGGTGGTCGAGCAGCGCTCCGGCCCACCTCACCGCCATGCCGACGCTCGCGGTCGACGCTGCCCTGGCGGCGGTGTCGCTGGTGGCAGCGGCCGCGACCGGAGCCGGCGTCCTGACCTATTCAGGGGGCTTGCCCTTGATCGTCGTGGCCATCGCGTCCATGCGAGGTCGCCGGAGCGCATGGTCGGCCGCGGCGCTGATGGCAGTCGTGACGCTCGTTGTCCGTCCGGGAGGGGTCGGTGACGCCATCGGCTCCATCGTCCTGTATGCCGGCGGCGCCGCGATCTTCACGTGGATCATCAGGGTCCTGCGGACGTCGGACCGTCGTCATCGTGAAGCGGAGGAGCGCCGCCGGCAGGCCGATACCGCCCGGGTGAGAGCAGAGGAGCGGGTTGCGATCTCCCGTCACCTCCACGACTCGGTGCTCCAGACGCTCTCCTTGATCCAGCGGCGAGCCGACTCACCCGCCGAAGTCACCGTCCTCGCCCGCAAGCAGGAACGCGACCTGCGTGACTGGTTGTTCGGCGAGGTTGCGGTCGAAGGCGCCCTCGCCGACGCAGTTCGTCGGACGGCGGCCGAGGTGGAGGAGCGCTACTCGCTACCCGTCGAGATCGTCACCTCCGGCGACGCCGAGCTGACGGAGTCGGGGGCGGCGCTGGTCGCTGCCGCCAGTGAGGCCATGACCAACGCCGCGGCACACTCTGGTGCAGACTCGGTCTCGGTGTTCAGCGAGGTCACCGTCGACGCCTTTCGCATCTTCGTGCGCGATCGAGGGCGCGGCTTCGATCCGGACAACCTGCCGCCGGACCGGCTGGGGGTACGGGAATCCATCGTCGGCCGCATCGCGGCACGGGGAGGCGTCGCCGCCGTACGATCGGAGCCGGGTTGGGGCACCGAGTGGCGACTGGAGGTTCCGCGTTGACCATCCGAGTGTTCATCGTCGACGACCACGATCTGTTTCGAGCCGGTGTCCGCAGTGAGCTCCCCGCTGACCTCGAGGTCGTCGGGGAGGCTTCCGACGTCGACCCGGCGGTGGAGATGATCCTGGAGCGGCGTCCTGATGTCGTGCTGTTGGACGTGCACCTCCCCGGCGGCGGTGGGGCGGAGGTCGTGCGCGGCGTGCGCCGCCACATCGACGACCAGGTGTTCCTGGCGCTGTCCGCGTCCGACGCCGCCGAAGACGTGGTGTCCGTCGTGCGCGCCGGCGCCCGCGGGTACATCACCAAGACCGCCTCGACCGCCGAGGTCGCCACCGCGATCCGGACGGTGGCAGCGGGGGAGGCCGTGTTCTCGCCCCGCTTGGCCGGATTCGTACTGGATGCGTTCAGCGCCGTGCCCGTCGGACAGATCGACCCCGAACTCGACCTCCTCACCGACCGGGAGCGGGAGGTGCTCCGGCTCATCGCCCGTGGCTACACCTATCGCGAGACGGGCGAGGAGCTCTTCATCTCCATCAAGACCGTCGAAACCCACGTCTCCAACGTCCTCCGCAAGCTCCAACTCTCCAACCGCAACGCCCTCACCCGCTGGGCCGCGGAGCGAAGGCTGATTTGACTGCGCGCAGGGGGCGCGAGCCCCCCGGCACCCCCCAGCGCTCGGCCTGCGGCCTTCGCCT
>CAZCRP010000314.1:0-3637 GCA_964501055.1 uncultured Acidimicrobiaceae bacterium | reverse complement strand
GTCCCGCTTCCGCTCGAGCGGAGGATGACCGAGGAGGCGACATGCCGCCTGCCCGTGCCGTTGGTGAGAGCCGCCGCCGAAGCGGTCGACGTCGACGCTCCGCTCCCCTCCGACCTGGTGCCAGCCAGCTGACCGTCAGCCGTCAGCGCGGCGTCAGCGGAGTCGGTGACGATCCTCTGGCCGGAACCGTTCCGGCGACACACGAGAGGAGCACACCATGCCAACCGTCACAACCCCCGCTACCCCGACCGACACCCTCCCGCAGCCTCGTGACCGTCGCCCGCTGATCCGAAGGATCCGCCGCTGGCTGCGCAACGGTGCCGTCGGACTGCTGGCGATCCTCGGGGTCGGCATCCTCATCGGGCAGGTGCAGCAGGCGCGGCTCGCCCGTGCCTATCCGCCACCGGGCGAGTTGATCGAGGTCGCCGGGCGTCAGGTGCACGTGATCCGCGACGGAGAGGGTCCGGTGGTGGTGTTCGAGAACGGCCCTGGGGGTCTAGCCCTCGACTGGTCGCTGGTGACGCCCGAGGTGGCGGAGTTCGGTCAGATCTTCGCCTACGACCGGGCGGGCTTGGGATGGAGCGAGCCGGCGGAGGGACCGCGTGACATCGCCCGGCTGGTGTCGGATCTCAAGGCGACGCTGGATGCCGCCGGCGCCCCCGCCCCCTACGTGCTGGTCGGGCACTCCTACGGCGGCCTGATCGTCCGCGCCTTCGCCTACACCTATCCCGAGCTGGTGGCGGGGCTCGTCCTGGTCGACGCCGCCCACGAGGACCAACTCGACATCTATCCGGCCGAGTACGCCGCCAAGGCGCGGACACTGGCCGAGCAGATGGGGAAGCTGCGCGGTGTCTACCGCCTGATCACCGGCAGCGGCATTCCCGCTCTGCTCGACCTCCCCAACCCCGCCGCCGCCTATCTGCCCGCCGATCTCGCCGCCGCCCGGCAGGCGGCGACGGTGATGGACAGCTCCCACTCGGTCGCGGCCACCGACGAGATGGCGGGGCTGGGGGTGAGCTTCGACCACGTGCGCCAGCTGCGACACCCGCTGGGAGCGCTCCCGGTCGAGATCATCGCCCACGGTCGCGCGGTCGGCTCGGAAGCCGGCGTTCCCTCCGGTCTGGAGGCAGAGGTGGAGGCTGCCTGGCAGCGGATGCAACAGGACTTGCTGGGGATCTCCTCCGATGCCGTGCTGCAGGTTGCGGAAGGGAGCGGCCACGACATCCATCTGGAGGCGCCGCAGCTGGTCGTGGACGCTGTCCGACGGGTGATCGACCGCGGCTGACGGCGGTCGATGCCGAGCGGGCGGCACTCAGAGAACATCTGGGTGCCGCCCGCTTCGGCACGCGGCACCTGATCCGATGGGACGTTCGGCCCTGGCTGCCGACGTCCGGCTGCGAGATGGTCATCAATAGGATCGAAGCAGCCGGCACGACCCGGGTCCGACACTCGGCAGCTCGCAGGCCCCGATCGACGTGCCAAGAGAGCAGGTGAACGACATGCGAAAGCGACACCCGATGCTGCTGACGGCGTTGGCGGTGATGTTCGCGATCGCGGCCCCGGTGGCCACCGCCCAGGAGCTCCCACCCGGAGGGACGTTCGTCGATGACGACGGAAGCGTGCACGAACCCGCCATCGAGGCGCTGGTCGCCGCCGGCATCACGCAAGGCTGCGCCGCCGACCGCTATTGCCCGAACGACCCGGTCACGCGGGGACAGATGGCGAGCTTCATCGCGCGGGCCGTCGACGGACTCGCGCCGGCGACGCGAGATTGGTTCCCCGACGACACGGGCAGCGTCCACGAAGCGGACATCGACATCATCGCCGAGCACGGCATCACCATCGGCTACCCGGACGGAAGGTTCGGACCGCTCGACCCGGTGACCCGCGGCCAGATGGCCAGCTTTCTCTCCCGCGCGCTCGATGACCTGGCCCCGGCGACCAAGGACTGGTTCCCCGACGACTCCGGAAGTGTCCACGAGCCGGACATCGACATCATCGCCGAGAACGGCATCACGATCGGCTACACGGACGGCACCTTCCGCCCGAACGCCCTGATCAGTCGGGCGGAGATGGCCACCATGCTGGTGCGGGCGCTGGGCCTCACTCCGATCACCCCGCCTCCCCGCACGGTCGAAGTCGCGGCGTACTTCCTGCTGGCCTCGCTCGGAGATGATCCGATCGGGCCCGGTCCATTCCTCGTCCCGGTGGCGCGGCAGATCTCCACCCCCGCCGCCCCCGCGACTCCGACGATGGCGTGGCTGCTGGCCGGGCCGAGCCAACCCGAACAAGACGGCCTCCCCGCGCTCTCCACTGCCATTCCGTCCGGCACCCGCCTGCTGGGACTCGCGGTGGCGAACGGCGTGGCGACCGTCGATCTCTCCTCGGAGTTCGCCTCGGGTGGGGGTTCGCTCTCGATGCTCGCCAGGGTGGCCCAGGTGGTGTACACGCTCACCCAGTTCCCGACCGTCGACGAGGTGGCGTTCGAAATCGAGGGCGTGGCCGTCGACGTGCTCGGCGGAGAGGGGCTCATGCTCGACTCGTACCGGACGCGGGACGGCTTCCTCGGCGTCGGCCTGTTGCCGTTGGTCTTCGTCGACCGCCCGGCGTGGGGCGGCGAGACGACCAATCCGATGCGGATCGTGGGCCGCACGGCCGCCTTCGAAGGCGAATTCCGGGTGACGATCGTCGACTCCAACGGACTCATCCTCACCGAGCAGAACCTGCTGGCCCAGGGGCCACAAGTCATGGCTCCCGGGGGGCCGCTGTGGACGTCCTTCGATGTCACCATCGGGTACACGGTCGATCAGCCCCAGGTCGGAGCGCTGATCGTGTGGGCGCGCTCGGCGATGGACGGCTCGCAGATCGCAGTGCGCGAGTACCCGGTCCTCCTCGTCCCCGCCGGATGAGACAACGCGGGTGACGTCGCTCCCTTCGAGCGGAGCGGCGCCTACGTCGTTCGCACATCAGGATTCCACCCCGCCGCCCGGCTCCGGCCGCTGATCCGGTACGGCCGAAAGGCCCTAGGACAGCCGGCCGCCGCCCCCGAGACTGGCCCCATGGTCAACGTCTCGGACGCGCTCTTGTTGCAGGTGGCGGGGATCGCCACGTCGCTGCTCGGCTTCTTCGTCGTCGGCGTGTTCTTCTACGTCCAGCGCGGCATGTTTCCCGGCGCGGCCGACCAAGCCCAGCGCTATATGCGGTCGGCGACGCGGACGGTGATCGTCCTGTATGGGATGGTGCTGTTCCTGTCGCTGGCGCTGGTGGCCTTCGACCTCCCCCGGGTGGCGTTCCTGTACGCCCTGCTGTCCATCGTGCTGCTGTGGTCCGTCGTGGAGACCAGCCGGTCGATCCACCGGCTCCATGCGGAGGTGGCGGTGACGGTGATGTCGCAGCCGGCGATGTGGCTGGCGGCGGCGGTCATCCTCGCCACCCCGTGGCTGCGGGGCGGCATGAGCCCCGACCGGGTCGACCTGGCGTCGGCGATCGCGCTGATCGGAGTGTTCGCCTTCCTCAGCTCCGCCAGCCTCGTCCTCTCCGCCTTCGAGATCTCCCGGCTGGAGGCGGCAGCGGAGAGGACGGAGTCGCCGACCGCGGGGCGATGAACCGCAGCGTGGTAGCTGGAGCCCTCCTGCGG
>CAZCRP010000313.1:0-3646 GCA_964501055.1 uncultured Acidimicrobiaceae bacterium | reverse complement strand
CGACGGAGCCGGCCGCGGTCCGTCAGGGCGACCTCTTCGATCGCGGCTTCGCCACCGCCACCGCCGTGGAGGCCGCGCTGGCCCGCCTGGTCGAGCAAGCGGTCGTGCCGGTGGAGCCGGAGACGGGTGGGCACCCGCTGGTGGAGCGGCGGGGGGAACTGCGAGCTGCGAACTCCGAACTCCGAACTACGAGCTACGAGTTACGAGTTGAGGGTCGGGCGGGGGTGACGCTGCAGCTGCTTTCGGAGCCTCGGCGTCTGGTGGTGGAATCGGTTCCGCGTCGGGATCACGAGGTGCCCGTTCGGCTGCGGGACCGGGGTGGCTGGCGGGAGGTGGCCGTGGCGGCGGGTCCTGATCGCATCTCGGGAGGGCGGTGGGAAACGGGGGCCTATGCCCGTGAGTATTACCGCTGCGCCACCGACGAGGGCGTGCTGCTCTGGGTGTATCGGGACGGGCGGGATGGGCTGTGGTATCTGCATGGGTGGTGGGACTGAAGACCACCTGTGCCTTGCCGCTTCCTGGATCTCCGCTCAGTCCGGGGTCGTGACGGAGATGGTGTTGGACCAGCCCGAGCACCCGCTGCTGGTGCACGCCATGACCCGATACCGGTACGTCGTGTTCGGTGCAACGGTCCTGTCGTCATGGAACGTCGCGCCTTGCCGCGTCACCTCCAGCAGAGTGAAGGTACCGGACCCCACCGCGCGCTCGAGGTGGAACACGGGCTCCGTCGCGCCGTTGTGTTTCCAGACCAGGCGCACCCGCTGCCGTTGGACGTTCTCGGCCTGAAGGTCGGACGGAGCGGCCGGCAGCGGGGGAGGGTGGATCTTGAGCGACACTGCCAGCGGAACCGGCTCTCCCGGCGTCGATGACGCCGACACGTGGACGGTGGCCTGGTACTCGCCGGGTGCGAGGCTGGCATTGCCCGAGAGCCCGATCGTCAGCGTAGCCGGCGCGGTCGTCCGTGAGAGTGTGGTCGACAGCCATCCGGCCGGGCCTCCTCCGTAATCGGTGCTCGCAGCCAGGCCCGTCAGCTGCCCCTCTCCGTCGTTCGTGATGGCCACGTCGCCGGGGGTCGGGGGTGGGGCGCCGCTGTCCACGGCAAGGCTGATGGAAGACGCGCTCAACGCGATGGCGGGCGGGTTCAGCACTTGCACTTCGGCTTTGCCCTCTGCTGCTCCGACCCGGGCCCGAATCGTCGTCGTACCGCTACCGGCCCCCGATACCCGACCCGCGTCGTCGACAATCGCGACCGCCTCGTTGTCGGAGATCCAGACGATCGAATGGCCGGTGACCTGCCGGCCCTCCTCATCCTGCAGTTGCGCGGAGAGCTGGACGGTGCCGCCTTCGCTCACCTCCGCTTCCTCGGGGTGGACCAGGACGGTCGCCACGTCCGCCGGTGCGAGCACGACCTCGTTGCAGGATGCCACCACCGCGGTCAATGTTGCCGCCGTCAGGATTCGCCAGCGGGGGTCTCTCGCGAGCCCGTGATAGTGGGAGAGCATGGCGGTACGTTTCCGTGGACCAGAGGTGAAGCCCTCATCGGCGCACGTCCCGTTCCGGTCGTCGGCCGACGGCTGCTGGCGACCCTCGTCGGCGCTGGTCCGTGACCTACGAGCCGCTGCTCTCCACGATGGCGAGATCCGTGCCGCGCCGTGAATCCGGCGCTGGCCCCAACACGAGCTCGCCCGCGGCGGCGATGATGTCGAACGGGTTACTCGTGGCCGCCTCCAGGCTGCCCGCCCTCGCCTGTAGTCGGTACTGTGTGTCGACCTGGTCGATCACGAGATCGTCGAACGTCGCGATGCCGCCGACCGCGGTGACGGTCAACGTCCCACTGAGGCCAGTCCGGTTGGCGGCCAGGCGGACGGTGACTTCCATGGCTGCGGCGACCAGGTTGCCGTCCTTGTCCTCAATGCGCACGGTCACCGGCGGCGCGATCACCGAACCGACCACCGTCGTGGTGGGCTGTTGGCCGTAAACGAGCTGTGCCGCCGCTCCGCTTGCCGTGATATTGAAGGCGTCGCTCGTGGCCGCGCTCAGAGAGCCCGAGCTCGCCCGCAGCGTGTAGCCCTCTCCGACCTGATCGAGCGACAGGTCGTCGAAGGTGGCGATGCCGCCGACGGCCGCTCGGCTCACCGTGCCGCCCAGTGCGGCACCGGAAGGATTGGTGCCGATGGACAGGGTGATGGTCGCCGTGGATGAGACCAGGTTGCCGTCCTTGTCCTCGATGCGCACGGTCACCGGCGGGTCGATGACTGCGCCGACCGACGTGGTAGTGGGCTGCTGGCCGAAAACGATCTGTGCCGCCGCCGTGCTCGCCGTGATACCGAAGGCGTCGCTCGTGGCCGCGCTCAGGGTCCCCGAGCTCGCCTGCAGCGTATAGCCCTCTCCGACCTGATCGAGTGACAGGTCGTCGAAGGTGGCGATGCCGCCGACGGCCGCTCGGCTCACCGTGCCGCCCAGTGCGGCACCGGAAGGATTGGTGCCGATGGACAGGGTGATGGTCGCCGTGGATGAGACCAGGTTGCCGACGGCATCCTCGATGCGCACGGTGACGGCCGGTTCGATGGTCTCGCCTACGACGGTTGTCGTCGGCTGCTGCGCAAAGCTCAGGCGATCGGCATCGCCCACGGTCACCATGATGGCATGGGCCGCCGCTCCCAGGGCAGAGCTCGTGGCTGATACGGTGTGCTGGCCGACCACGTCCCCGGAGTAGTAGAAGCTGGCGGTGGAGGCCCCCGCGGGGATGGTCACCGACGTGATGACATTGTTGCCTGCAGCGTCAGCGTAGAAGGTGCTCGCCGCGGTCGAGCCGAGAGTGAAAGGCGTGCTCCCGGAAACGACGGCGGTATTGCCCTGGTCGTCCACCGCGCGCAGTGTGAAGGCCTGGCTCACCCGCCCCGCCACCACCGACGCCGGGCCGGTGAGCATCGCCCCCGAGGGATCCCCGGCCGTGATGTCGAAAGTGCTGCTCGTCGCCGCCGCGAGCTGGCCTGCACTCGCCGTCAGCCTGTACCCCTGCGCGACCTGGTCGACGGAGAGGTCCCCGAAGGTGGCGATGCCGTCCACGGCCGCCACGGTGCGGGTGCCCGCCAGTGCGGCACCCGACGGATTGGTGCCGAGCGCCACCGTCACCAGAGCCGTCGAGCTCACCCGGTTCCCGTTCACATCCTCGACACGCACCGTGACCGGCGGGCTCAGCACTTCGCCCACCCGGGTCGTAATGGGGTGCTGGGCGAAGGCCAGCTTCGCCGGATCCTCTTCGGTGCTGATGCTGCCGCTGACCTCCAGGGAGACGAGCAGTGGGACCGGTGCGCCGGCCGCGGACGACGCCGAGACGTTCACGGTGGCCTCGTACCGGCCCGGCTCGAGAGCGCCGATGCCCACCGCCTCGACCGTCAGGATCGCGGGTGCCGTGGTCGGTGAGAGCTCGGTCGACAGCCAGCCTGTGGGGCCCCCGCCGTAATCGGTAGCCGCGGCCAGACCCGTCAGCTCCGCCTCGCCCTCGTTCGTGACCGCCACCTGGATCGGGGTCGGGGGTGTGCCGTCGCTGCCGGTGGCCAGGCTGACGGAACTCTGGCTCAGCGCGATCGCGGGCGGCAGCAGCACCCGGCCCGCCGCCGTTCCCTCCGCCGCGCCGGCCTGT
>CAZCRP010000312.1:0-3648 GCA_964501055.1 uncultured Acidimicrobiaceae bacterium | reverse complement strand
AGCAGCCCGTCCTCCCGCCGGTATTCGATGGCGGGCGACTGGCCGTCCAGCCCGCGGCCAGCGAGCAGGTTTTCGACGACGCTCAGCCAGGCCGCGGGGAAGAACCGCGCCGCTCGCAGGTGCTCCCCGCGGTCGAGGCTCACCTGCCCCTTGTCGCCTATCAGCCCGACGTCGTCCCACACCTCCGACCAGAACAGTCCCGGGTCGGAGACCGACCAGGCATGCAACGCGTCGGTGTCGGGCAGATCGAGGCCGTGTCGCTCGATGACGCGGCGGCGGAACCGGTCGATCGCCGTCTGCTCGACGCGGGCAGCCGATGGCCTCCACAGCGGTTCGGTCATGACCGTGCTCGCAGCATGTTCAGAAGGTAATGGTCGGGGGCGTCAGCCGGACAGCTGCGCTCGCAACGCCGCCTCGAGACCGGGCCCCAGCAGCGCCAGCGCCCGATCGACGATCTCCTCGGCCTGCTCGATCAGACGCTGGTACTCGGCGAGGTTGCCGTTGCGCAGCGCGGTGCGCGCCCGCTCGAAGGTCACCGAGGCTTCCTCTAGGAGGTCTTCGATCGTCCGGCCGTCGTCGGTGGAGGGAAGATCGTCGCCGTCGTCGCTCGGCTCCGAAGGCGGAGTCGCATCCCCGAAGATCTGGTCGAGGGCACCTTCGAGGGTCGAGTCCCAGCGGATGCGGTCGCCGAACACGACGATCACCCGCCGGAACTCGGGCAGGCCCCCGCCCGCCTCGGCCGCCAGGTAGACGGGCATCACATAGAGCAGCGACTGCTCGATGGGCACCACCAACATGTCACCGAAGAGCACGTTGGATCCTTCCTGGTCCCACAATGTCAGCTGTTGGGCGATGTCCGGATCCTGGTTGATGCGGTCCCCGACCTGGCCGGTTCCTTCCACCAGCGACCCGGTGGGAAGCCGGAAGTCGATGAGGCGCCCATAGCGACCGGGGGTGGCGTCGCCCGCCAGGAACGAGGACATGTTCAGCTTGTTCTGCGGGGTGAACGGCTGCATGATCACGTACGAGAGGTCATCACCCTCGCCGGGGAGGTTGACCAGCAGATAGTTCGGCAGGAAGCGGTCGAGCAGGGCCACCCGCCCGTCGGCGGTGAGGGTGTCGCCCCACAGCAGACCGCCGGAGTCGCGGTCGACGGTGGACGGATCGCGGGGGATCGACCAGGTGTCGGACCGGCGGAAGAAGTCGCCGACCTCCTCGACGTGGTAGTCCAGGTACTTCTCGGATTGGATCTTGAAGAGGTCCTGGGGGTAGCGGAAGTGCTCCTCGAGCACCTCCGGCACCTGCTCGTCGGTGAAGAGCTCCGGGTAGACGTTCTGCCAGGCGGTGATCACGGGGTCGGTGGGGTCGACCACGTAGAGCCTGATGGTCCCGTCGAAGGCGTCGATCGAGGCCTTCACCGAGTTGCGGATGTAGTTGAAGCCGGCCCGCGGCAGCCCGGAGTTCTGGGCCAACCGGGCTGTCTGGGCGGCGGTGACCGGCTGGCTGTATGGGTACTTGTCGCTGATCGTGTAGAGATCGATCAGCCACATCACCCTGCCGTCCATCAACACCGGATAGGGGTCGGCGTCGGCCCGCAGGAAGGGCGCCGCCTTGTCGAGCATCGAGTTGATATTCCGCACCTGCAGGATGCGGCTGTCGTCGCGGAGCTGGGACGAGATCAGGATGTTCAGATCGCGGTAGCGGAGCGCGAAGGCCAGCCGATGGAGGAAGCTTCCGATCTCGACACCCGCCTCCCCGTCGTACTCGTTGAAGTTGTTCACCTGTCCCACCGGCAGGTCGACCTCCTGGGGGAAGTCGCCGGTGCGCACGATCACGGGCTTGTCAGGGTTGTAGGACTCGCCGAAGTAGATCCGCGATTGGGTGAGCTCCAGTTCGGGGAACTCGGCCACCGGCGGGACATCCTTCACGAGGAGCGAGGGCTGTCCGTCCGCCTCGACCGCGTTGGCCGGGCTCAGCACCGCGCCGAAGCCGTGGGTGTAGCTGAGGATCTGGTTCTGCCAGTCGGTGGGGATCGACTGGGAGCTCTCGTCGAGTTCCCTCACGGACACGAGCACCTGGGTGGGCACGCCGTCGATCGTGTACCGGTCCGTGTCGACCGAGTCCACCCGGTAGTAGGCGCGGATCTCCTGCAGGTTCTGATAGGTGCGGGTCAGCACGCCAGGGTCCCACAGCCGCAGGTTGTCGACGGTCAGCCGGTTCGCCTCGATGTCGTCGCGGGTGAGGGTGCGGTCGGCCTCGAACGGCCTCACCTCGACCCCGTCCAGTCCGAAGGCGGCGCGGGTGGCGGCGATGTTGTAGCCGATGAACTCCGACTCCCTGGCCAGCTCGTTGGGCTGCACGGTGAATCGTTGGACGATCGCCGGATAGATCAAGCCCGCCGCGATCGAGACGAACGCCCACGCCCCCACCGACACGAGGGCCAAGGTCCAATCGGGACGGCGGATGTTCCACAGGAAGAGCACGGCGGCGAGCAGCGACACGATCGCCAGCAGTTGCAACGCCGGCAGCTTGGCATTGATGTCGGTGTAGCCCGCTCCGAAGAACGACCCCTGTGCTGAATACATCAACTCGCGGGCATCGATCCAGTAGCCCACGGCCCGCACCGCCGCCAGCGCCGCCGCCAGGGCGGACAGGTGCGCCTTGACCCCCGAGCGCATCGAGAGCCTGTTGCCGGGCCGGACGCGAATCCCGCCGTTGAGGTAATGGACGGTGGCGACGAGGAGCAATGTGAGCACCAACAGGTTGAAGATCCACGAGGTGATCAGCTCCCACAGGGGCAGTCGGAAGAGATAGAAACCGAGATCGGTGGCGAACTGCGGGTCGACCTGCCCGAAGTTGACCGGGTTGAGGAACAACAGCACCTCGTCCCGCCACGCCGCCAGCCCGAGTCCGAGTAGGAGGGCGAAGGCAGCCGCCACGCCCAGCCTCACCAGCCGCAGTCG
Organism: uncultured Acidimicrobiaceae bacterium; assembly: GCA_964501055.1. GTDB lineage: Bacteria > Actinomycetota > Acidimicrobiia > Spongiisociales > ZC4RG35 > DATHWB01. The sequence goes on along the minus strand of CAZCRP010000312.1, from coordinate 685 downwards.
GGGCTCCACCCACTCCCGGAAGCGTTCGACGAGTTCCTCGTCCTCGCCCAGGTCCAACAGTTCCATCCGCGGCGAGATCCGGTCGGTGAGCCACAGATTCAGCCAGATGAAGCCGAAGACCACGACCCCGCCGCTGGCTGCCAGGGCGACCGACACAATCAGATTGATCCGCCAGACGGAGGAGAATCCCACCGAGTTGAACCACAGGTAGTCGGTCCACACCGTGGAAAGCCCGGTGAGAAAGAGGTACACCACCGCGATCACCACCGCGACGAAGGTCAGGCCGCGGCGGCGCGTCGTGTTCGGATAGGACTCGGAGGAGCGAACGAACATGGGGGCGAGTCTACGAACCGGAGCCGGGTATTCGCAGGTCAGGCCGGCGCGATGGTGCAGTCACAGCCATCGTGGGCCGGCGGCAGTTCGTCGCCGACCCCTCGGTCGACCTTGTCACGACACACTGCACACCCCCGACCCGCCAGCCCCCACCGCACGTCGGCGTCCCCCTGCGCCATGAGCGTGGCGTGCACGCCGCGATGGAATGACGCCTTGGCGTGGTGGCGGAGCCTCCGCTCCGACTCGTCCGCCCGCCACGCCCGGAACACCCGGGAGACGTCGGCGCCGAGCTGGCGGGCGCCATGCTCGTGGCTCCGGCCGTCGCTGAGCACGTGCGACAGGTCGTCGGCCA
>CAZCRP010000311.1:0-3650 GCA_964501055.1 uncultured Acidimicrobiaceae bacterium | reverse complement strand
CGCCCAGGTGGGGGGATGGATGCTGATCGGCTACGCCCTCCCCCGGCTGCCGGCTGCCCACACCTCCTTCGCCATCCTGCTGCAGCCTTCCCTCACCCTGGTATGGGGGGCGATCATCTTCACCGAGCGTCCGTCGATGATCCAATGGGCCGGGGTGGTGGTGGTCCTGGCGGCGATCGCGACGGTCACCGCCGCCCGCCGCCTTCCGCCGTCACTCGTCGCGTAGCGCGGCCGCCTTCGCTGCTCCCCACGCCAGGTGGGCTCGCCACACCTCTTCTCCCAGATCACGGGTGGAGGCGGGCGCCAGGTCGTAGACGTCGCCGGGCAGGGCATGGGCCGTCACCTCGTCGCGACTGACGGCGGCCACGCCCGCCGCGGTCAGCGCCTCGGTGGGGAACTTCACGGCCTCCTGGAAGATCTCGAGCGGACCCCTCGTCTGGTGACGGAACGGTCGGGCCAACTGCGCACGCAGCTCTCGGTCGAGCCACCGCTCCCCTGCCGCCAGCGCCGAGTCGAGACCGGGGGTGTCGATCAGCCCCCGGGCGGTGAGCAGCGCCACCAGATACGGCCGGTAGGCGGCGGTCAGCACCGCTCGCAATTCCACCTCAGCCGCCGAACACCTGGACGACCATGAGACCGAGCGGACCCTGCACGGCGGCGACCCCCACTCGGTCGAAGTTCGGCCGCAGAATGTTGGCGCGGTGGCCGTCCGACGCCATGAAACCGGCATGGACCGCCCGCGGGGTGGCCGCCAGCGCCAGGTTCTCCCCCACCACCGTCAGCGGGATGCGGGCCGCCCTGACCCGGTCGCCCGCGGTGCCGGTGGTGGGTGAGACGTGGGAGACGAAGCCGTTCAGGTACATGTCGAGGGCGTGGCCGAGCGCCACCTCGGCCAGGCTGTCGGACCAGGCGAGCGGCGCGACTCCGGCCTGGGCGCGGGCATCGTTGAGGAGACGGAACACCTCATCGGCGCTGGCCGGTCGCTCGGTGAGCTCGTCGGGCGAGGCGGGCGTGATCTCGAGCGTCTCGTCGCCTTCCAGCACCACGTTGCGCCCCCCGATGAGCGGCGCCAGCGCCAGCAACGTGTCGAGGACGTCGTCTCCCACCAGCCGCTGGAACGCCTGTTGGGTGGGGGACTCCGGCGCGGCGAGCACCGTCACGACCGCCGACTCGTCGAGGCGCTCGTCCACCGCCGGAGGCATCGGCAGCGCCCGCAGCAGCGAGGCCACCACCAGGATGAGGGCGATCCCCCACGCCAGGGCGAACCCGGAGCCGGCCAGCCGGTTCGCCAGGTTCATGCCCGGCATGCGCACCACCCGGCCCAGGTAGTGGGCGGCGGTGGCCAGGCCGGCACCGACGAGGATGAAGAGGGCGATGCCCGCCCCGAGACGAGCCCACTCGGGCGTGACGTCCAGCCAGTCAGAGAGGAAGTCCCCCAGCGGGGCGCTCAGACGGAAGGCCACCGCCAGGCCGAGGATCAGACCCACGAGGTCGAGCAGCTCCTTCACGAAACCCCGCAGCCAGCCGCGCACGGCGAGTCCCGCCAGGTAGAGCCCGAGGAGGAAGTCGATCATGGCAGGGGCCGCGTACAGGCGGCGCTCACGCCAGCTCGATCCGCATCCGCTTGTTCGCCTTGCCCTTGGACTCGGTCTTGACCACGCGCACCGGGCCGACCTCGAGGGTGGTGCGGACATGGGTGCCGCCATCTGCCTGGCGATCGAGGCCGACGATGTCCACGACTCGGATCTCGGAGACGTACTCGGGGATGAGGTTCACCTTGGTGCGGATCAGGTCGGGGTCCTGCAGGGCGATCTCGCGGGCGAGGTAGACGATCTCGGTGGGATAGCCCTTGACCAGCTCGGCGTTGAGCCGCTCCTCGACCTGGCGGCCGAACTCCTGGGAGATGCCGTCGAGCTCGAAGTCCATGCGGGCGACGCCCGGCTCCATGTTCCCGCCCGTGACCTTCGCCCCGAAGTCCCGGAACACGACCCCCGACAGGGCATGGAGGGCGGTGTGGGTGCGCATGGTCCGATATCGCCGCTCCCAGTCGATGGCGCCTTCCACCGCCATCCCCGGTTCGGGGAGCGGTTCGCCCTCGACGGGAACGTGGGTCACCACGCCCTTCACCCTGACGGTGTCGGCGATCCTTGTCTCTCCCCCCTCCCATTTCAGCAGGCCGGTGTCACCGGGCTGGCCGCCACCCCGGGCGTAGAACACCGTGCGCGACAGCACGATCCCGCTGTCGGTCACCTCCCGCACCGCACCTTCGGCCACCGTCAGATACGAGTCGGATCCGGCCAGTTCTTCGATCTCCACGGCTCTCCTCAGCGTTCGGTGGTGACGGGCTGTTCGACCGGCGCGGCCTCTTCGCCACCGGCAGGCTCTTCGGACACCGGCGGCAGCTCGGCGGTGTCGAACAACCGCTCCTGCTGGAGTCGGGCCGCCTTGGCACGGCGCCGTTCCGGTCGCTCCGTCACCTCGATCGCCGCGTCCAGCGCCTCCTCCCAGGGCTCACCCAACACCCGCGTGCGCCACAGATGGCCGATGACGATCCGGATCACCGCCACGACCGGCACGGCCACCAGCACGCCCAGCAGCCCGGCGATAGCGCCGCCGACGATCAACGCCAGCACGATGATGAGTGGTGACAGCAGCACCCTGGTCCGTTGCACCACCGGGGTGATGATGTTGGAGTCGAGTTGTTGGATGCCGGTGAAGAGGACCACCGCCAGCACCGCCTTGGTCACGTCGCCTTCCACGAGGGCGACGATCACGGCCAGGGCACCGCCGACCACCGGCCCGACGAACGGGATGAGGTTGAGCACCCCGCCGGCGATCCCGAGGATCAGCCAGAACGGGAGGTCGAGGATCCAGAAGGCACCCGCCGACAGTGCCCCCACCACTGCCGCCACCAGGAACTGGCCGCGCACGAACGCCGCCACCGCCGTCGCCACCCGGCTCGACACGTGCTGGAACTCGTTGCGGATTGACGGGGGCGACAGCTCGACCACCAGTTGCTTGGTCCGCGGGAGGTCGACCAGCAGGTAGAAGGCCAGCACCGGAGCCAAGCCGATGACGAGCACGGCCTCGGCCACCCCCCGGATCAGCTTGCCCGCCCCCGACCCGAAGCCACCCACCAGGTTCTGCAGCGTCTCCTGGTTGGCGGGATCAGAGGCCCAGGTGGTGATTGTTTCCGACGTCCACGCCGGCCCCAGGTCGAACCCGAGATCCTCACCGGTGGTCTGCAGAAGGCTCACGGTCTCGTCGTACAAGGACGGCAGCCGCTGGCCGAGATCGGCAGCCTGGACCTGGATGGTCGGCACCACCAGGAAGCCGAGCGCCACCAGGACGCCGGTGAAGAGCACGAACGCGACCATCGTCGACAGCAGACGAGGGATGCCGGCTCTGCCCAGCGCGGTGGCGATCGGATCGAGGATGATCACCAGTCCGACGGCGAACACCAACGGGAGCCAGATGATCCTGATCTGGCTGGCCGCCCATGTCACGGCCCCCAGCAGCACCAACGCTCCGATCGCGGCCCAGACCGCCAACGCGGCCCGCCGCAGGCCATCGGTGCTGCGCAGCTCGGTCACCGGTGCCAGGGTACTCAGCGGCTCACGATTCGAACGGCCCCGGCCTCGGCCACGATC
>CAZCRP010000310.1:0-3659 GCA_964501055.1 uncultured Acidimicrobiaceae bacterium | reverse complement strand
CGCCAGTTACGCCCAGCAGAAGGCGGCCGACGCCCGCGATGCCGACCCCCTGTGCCACGGAGTCGGCATCGCGGGCGTCGGCCGCCTTCTGCTGGGCGTTACTGGCGGTCTCCTCCAGGTTCGTCAGAAGCTGGTTCGAGCGGGCGACGGCCAACAGCTCGAGCGCCAGCGTCGCCACCTCCCAGGGGTCATCGGCGGCCGCCGTGCGGTCGAGGATGTCGCTCGCATCGCTGAGCGCCACCGCGGCCCGGACGTCGAGCTTGCGCTCCAGCGGATCGCGCTCGGAGTACCCACCGGCGACGAGGAAGGAGGCGAGCGCGAACTGCGACAGCGCGCCTGCCGAGCGCATCGCCTCGACATACCCGGCGCGGTAGAGATCGGCGAGCACGGACCGCGCCCCAGGGTACGGCCCGAGGTGCTGGCTCTCCTGCCTGGCATCCTCGAGCGCGAAGAACAGTGCCTCCGCCACCGGGCCACCTGCGGTGGCGAGCGCGCCCAGCAGGTCGACCGGCGTGTCGTCGATCTCCCCTTCCGACGGCCAGTCGGCCGGGTAGGAGCGCTTCTCGTCGAAGTCGGTGGAAACGAGGTGGACGACTTCGTGCAAGGCCGACGCGATCGCCACCTCGTCCGGCGTCACCGGTGCGCTGCGGTTGTACGCCGCCTGGAAGAGGCGGGGATCGCACACGATCTCGTCGGCGCTCGCCGCCGATTCAGAACCCAGACGCACTCTGAGCTGTGCGTTGCCAGACAGGCTCCGGGCGAACCGGGTCACGGCAGGCGAGACCCGCTGGTAGCGGGCGACCACCTGCTCGATAGCCCTTTCCTCGGGCCGGAGCATGTCACGGAGGACGGTCTCGGTGCGGGCGCGCATCAGTCTCCGATTGTCTCACACTGCCGCAAGTCGGTTTCCCGGTGCGACACGAATCGGTCGGATCCGTACCATGGCGCTGATGCATTACGACCTCTCGACGTTGCCGAACGGACTGCGCGTCATCACCGAGCCGATGCCGAGCCTCCGGTCGGTGGCTGTCGGCTGCTGGATCGATACCGGCACGCGGGACGAGAACCCGAACGAGGCGGGCGCCTCCCACTTCCTCGAGCATCTCCTCTTCAAGGGTTCCGAGACTCTCTCGGCTCGCCAGATCTCGGAGCGGTTCGACTCGATGGGTGCAGAGTCCAACGCCTTCACGTCGAAGGACCACACGTGCTTCTGGGCCCGGCTGCTGGACGAGGACCTGGTGGGGGGCCTGGGGATCCTGGCCGAGATGCTGGAGCGGCCGGCATTTCGGAGCCACGAGATCGACGCCGAGCGGCACGTGGTCATCGAAGAGATCAACATGAGTGAGGACGACCCCGCCGATGTCGCCTTCGAGGAATTCACCCGCGCGGTGTTCGCCGGCCATCCGTTGCAGGCACCCGTGCTCGGCACACGGGACAGCATCCGCCGTATGACCAGGGACGACATCGCCGGGTACTGGAAGCGCCGCTACGGCGCCCGCTCGACGGTGCTCTCGCTCACGGGCTCGATCGACCACGAGGCGGTCGTCGAGATGGCGGCGGACGTGTTCGGCGACTGGTCGGGTGACGGGGTCGATCACGAGTACGCCGCACTCGATCTGCGTCCTGTCGCGAACGTGGTCACGCGCGACACCGAGCAGGCGCACGTCGTGATCGGGGGTGAAGGGCTCGATCGGGCGGACGAGCGGCGCTGGGCGTTCGAAGTGATGAACCACATCCTCGGCGGCGGCATGTCGTCCCGCCTGTTCACCACCATTCGCGAGGAGCGGGGTCTCGTGTACACCGTGTATTCGTTCCGCACGTCGTACGCCGACACTGGGGCGTGGGGCGTCTACGCCGGAACGACCCCCGACCAGTTGGGCACGGTCCTGGACCTGATCCACGCCGAACTCGACCGGATGGCAACCGAGGGCGTCAGCGCCGAGGAACTGGAACGGGCGAGGGGATCCATGCGGGGCGGCCTCGCCCTGGCCATGGAGGATGCCAACAGCCGCATGATCCGGTTGGGCAGGGACGAGCTCATCGGCGCTCCCCACCTGTCGGTCGGGGAGCGGTTGGCCAAGGTGGAGGCCGTGACCCGCGAGGACGTCGTCGCCGTGGCTCGCACGCTCTTGCGCGGGCCGAAGGTGATCGGCGCCGTGGGACCGTTCGATCAGGCGGAGCTGGAGCCGTACCTCCGGTGATCACCGTTGGCGTGTCCGGCGCGGCCGGTCGGATGGGTCGTTTGGTGGCCGAGACGGTGGGAGGAGCCGAGGATCTGGAGCTGGCCTGGCTCTACGCTCCGCGTCACGCCGGCGAAGAGGTGGCCGGCCATTCCTGTGCCGGGGATCCGGAGGCGCTGGCCCATGCCGAGGTAGTGGTCGAAGTCACCCGGCCCGACGTCGTGATGGAGAACTTGGAGCGATGGCGCGCCAGGGGCTCCCACGTGGTCGCCGGAACCTCCGGCTTCGACGCGGGTCGTCTCGCCGCCCTCGAGACGTCCTGGGGGGAAGGGCCGCCGAACTGCCTGGTCGTTCCGAACTTCTCGATCGGCGCCGTGCTCATGATGCGCTTCGCCGCCGAGGCAGCGAAACACTTCGAGGCGGCGGAGATCATCGAGATGCACCACCGGGCCAAGGTCGACGCCCCTTCTGGGACGGCCATCGCCACCGCGGCTGCGATGGACGGGGATGTTCCGATCCATTCGGTGCGGTTGCCGGGGCTCGTCGCCCATCAGGAGGTGCTGTTCGGGTCGGACGGCCAGACCCTGACGATCCGCCACGACACGACCGATCGCCGGTCGTTCATGCCCGGTGTGCTGGCGGCGATCCGGGCAGTCGACCACCTGCCGGGCGTGACCGTGGGACTCGACCGGCTGCTCTGAACGGCTGCTTTGCAGGGTGGCCGCGGCCGGTGTCAGGGGTCGCGGCCGCTGGTGGTGTGGGTGTGGCCGAGGGGGCTGGTCCAGCGGTGGTCGCCGTCGGGGGTGGGGGTGTAGGTCCAGCCCGTTTGATGACGGAGGCAATGGTCGTGACGGCAGAGAGGGGCGAGGTTGTCTTCGATGGTGGCGCCGCCTTCGTTCCAGGGGGTGGTGTGGTCGAGGTCGGAGTCCACCGCCGGCATGCGACAGCCGGGAAAGATGCAGGTGGGGTGGCGGTGGCGGAGGCGGCGGGTCTGGCTGGTGGTGGGCCGGCGGCGGGTGGTCCCTTCGACGAGCGGAAGGCCGGTGGCGGGGTGGGTCACGGTGAAGGTCCACGGCGTGGGGGTGAGGTGGTCGGCGAGTTGGCGTGCGAGGTCGGAGATGACCGGCCCGTATCCGGCGAGTTCCCCGGGATGGTGCTGGAGTCGGGTGAGGGTGGGGAGATCGACGGTGAGATGCACCGACCCGCCGGTGCGGTGGTCGCCGTCGCCGCACAGCAGGTCCAAGAAGATGTCGGCGCGCAGCTGGTCCATGGTGCGGGTCTCGCCGCGGGTGTGGAGTTGGCGGGCGAGTCGGTTGATACGGTCCATGGCCTCGGCCATCCGGTCGGCGGGGAGATGGGAGGCGGCCAGGGAGATGGTCCCATCCGGTTCCGGGTAGGCCACCACCCGGCGGTCTCCGACCGCGTGCCGGTAGCGGCGGTCGGCGGCGGCCGGGTCGAGCTCGACACAGGCCCTCCTGA
>CAZCRP010000309.1:0-3662 GCA_964501055.1 uncultured Acidimicrobiaceae bacterium | reverse complement strand
CGCCGCCGCGGGGCGCTCGACCGGGGTGGTGCTCCTGTCGGTGGGGGTGCTGGCGCCGGCCGAGTTCGGGTTCCACCTCCTGGCCCTCATCGTGGGCGCGGCGCTGGTGGTGGGCACGGTGGTGATGGATCGCAGCCTCGGTCTCGGCGCGTACGAACAGCGGATCCCGGTGCTGAACGTCATCGCCGGTTTCGTCGGGCTCTTCCTCCTCGTCGTGTGGCTGCTGCCAATCGAGAGCTCGACCCAGGTTCCGCTCACGATCGGGGCCGCCGTCGGTGTCATCGGCCATCTCGTGGGACGGATGCTGGCCGGCCGCCTCCCGCCCGGCGGCCTGCGGGCGGCGGTGACCGGCGTGTGGCTGGTCAGCTTCCCCATCATCTACCTGCACGTGCAGCGCAACCCTGAAGTCCGCTGGGACACCGTGATCGGGTCATGGCTGCCGTGGGTCGCCGCCATCACCCTCGGGGGCCTCGGGCTGATCGCGCTCGTCTCCCGCAGCAACCGCGAGCGAGCGGGCGTGATCAACGCCGTGCTGGTGCTGGCGGCGATCGGCAGCTGGAGTTTCTCCATGCCGATGCTGGCGCGAGCGCTGCTGGCCCTGCTCGCGATCGTCGGTTTGGCAACGCCGACGTTCGGATCATCCGAGCGCGGGCGACGCAACATCCTGGTGGTGTGGCTGGTGGCCACCGCCTTCGTCGCCTACCTGTTCGTGGTGGGTGGCGCCAGAACCGGGCTCGACACCCGCAACGAGTACTACGGCGGGCTCAACCTGACGATGATGATCGCCGTCGGCGCCCTGCTGATGTCGTTCCCGCTCGGGATCCTGCTCGCGCTCGGGCGGACGTCGACGATGCCGATATTCCGGTTGCTCTCCACGGGTTACATCGAGACGGTGCGCGGGGTCCCGTTGATCACGGTGCTGTTCATCGCCCGCTTCGGCATCCTCAACTTCCTGCCTCCCAACCTGAGCTTCGACCCGAACATTCTGGTGCTCGGCGGTTTCACGCTGTTCTCTGCCGCGTACCTCGCCGAGAATGTCCGCGGCGGGCTGCAGTCGATCCCGAACGGACAGTACGAGGCAGCCAAGGCGCTGGGCATGTCGACCGCCCAGATGACCATGTTGATCACGCTTCCACAGGCGTTGCGGGCGGTCATCCCGGCCATCGTCGGCCAGGTCATCGCGTTGTTCAAGGACACCTCGCTCGTCGCCATCATCGGTCTGGCGGACTTCTTCCGGGTGGCGCGGGACATCGTGCCCAACCAGCCAGGCTCGTTGGGATCGATCCTGGAGAATCTGATCTTCGCCGCGGTCGTCTACTGGATCTTCACGTACAACTTCAGCCGGGCCAGCCAGCGGCTGGAACGCAAGCTCGGCGTCGGAACCCGATAGGAGCCCCTGATGAGCGACAACGGCAAGAAAGACATCGTCGTCTGCGACGGCGTCAAGAAGTGGTTCGGCGACTTCCAGGCGCTGCGCGACATCACCACAACCGTGCGCGAGGGCGAGGTGGTCGTCATCATCGGCCCCTCGGGCTCGGGCAAGTCAACGTGGATCCGCTGCATCAATCGGCTCGAGGTCCATCAGGAGGGCCGCATCGTCGTGGACGGGATCGAGTTGACATCCGACGTGAAGAACATCGAGCAGATCAGGTCCGAGGTCGGAATGGTCTTCCAGCAGTTCAACCTCTTTCCACATCTGACCGTGTTGCAGAACGTCACCCTGGCGCAGACCTGGGTGAGGAAGCGCCCGAAGCGAGAGGCCGAGGCCAAGGCGATGTCGCTGCTGGAGCGGGTCGGCATCCCCGAGCAGGCGGCGAAGTTCCCCGGCCAGCTGTCCGGTGGCCAGCAGCAGCGCGTGGCACTCGCCCGTTCGCTGGCGATGGACCCCCGCATCATGCTCTTCGACGAGCCGACCTCGGCCCTCGACCCGGAGATGATCAAAGAGGTGCTGGATGCGATGAAGGAGCTCGCCCGGTCCGGCATGACGATGCTGGTGGTGACCCACGAGATGGGGTTCGCCCGGGAGGTGGCCGACCGGGTGGTGTTCATGGACCAGGGACAGATCGTCGAGGAGGGAACACCGGAGCACTTCTTCACCAACCCCCAGCACGACCGGACCAAGCTCTTCCTGTCCCAGATCCTCTGAGGTCGATCCTCTGAGCCCGGGGGACGGGTGCCCGGCACACCGGCAGGGGATTCCTACCCTTCCCCACCATGCGTCGCGCCACGGTCGCCGGGGTCGTTCTGGTCGGTGGTTCCCTGTTGGGCGCCGGCGCCTTCTTCGCGGTTCCGCCCGCCGGCACCCTCGAACCGCCGCTGACCACCACCAGCACCGCCCTGCCGGCCGTCGACACCGTGCCTCCGACCCCCTCCACCACTGCCGCCATCACCACGACCACCGCGGCACCTCCCGCGGAGCCGTCGCCGGGATGGCTGACCATCCACGGTGTCGGCGATGTCGCCCTCGACCCCGCGTACATCCCCAACCTGGCGGCATTCGGTTACGGGTACGCCTTCGAGGGCCTCGACGGGCTCTTTCTCGACGACGACATCAGCATCGTCAACCTGGAGTGCTCGGCCTCCAACCTCGGCAGTCCGCTGCCGAAGGCGTTCACGTTCCGGTGCGACCCGGCCGCGCTCCCGATCGCTCGCCAGGCGGGGGTGGACGTCGCCAACCTGGCGAACAACCACGGGCAGGACTTCGGGATCGAGGCGATGCTCGACTCGCGGGCCAACGTCAATCGGGCCGGCATCCGCGCGGTGGGCGTCGGGGCGAATCTGGCCGAGGCCACTACTCCCACGATCGTCGTGGTCAAGGGTTGGCGGGTGGCAGTGCTGGGGATGGGTGGTGTGGTGCCGGCGGCGTCATGGCTCGCCACCGAGGACCGCCCAGGCATGGCCAGTGGTGACGACATCGAGCAGATGACGGAGGCCGTGCGTGCCGCCAAGGCGGCCGCCGATCTGGTGGCGGTCACGATCCACTGGGGGTGGGAGCTGGAAAGCGAGCCTCGGGCCGATGACCGGGCGAGGGCCGAGGCCATGATCGCCGCCGGCGCCGACATGATCTTCGGACACCATCCCCATCGGCTCGGAGCGCTCGAGTTCATCGACGGCCGGCCGGTGTTCTGGACCCTCGGCAACTTCATCTGGCCGCGGCTGAGCGACGCCGGTGCCACCACCGCGGTGGGACGGGTCGTCGTGGCGCCCGACGGGTCGATCGACGCCTGTCTCATCCCGGCGTTCATCGAGACCTCGGGTCAGCCGGTGCTGCGGGGTCCGGCACCATGTGAGGCGGGCGCGTGACGGATCGACGGCTGATGGCGGTGGTGACGGTGGTGGTCGGGGTGGTGCTCGGCTCCGCGATGTTCGCCGCCAGAGGGCCGCTGGGCTCGCAGCCGACCTCCACCACCGGGGCCGTGGCGCAGGTGCAGGCGACGGAGCCTCCGTCCACCGACCCGACCACCACCACGACGACCTTCCCCTCCACCACGACCACCACCGAGCCACCCAGAGCACCGGGGTCGGTCCCGGCGGACACGGTCGGACAGCCGTGGGGATCGACCGTCGGATTGACGATGTTCCGGGGGAACCCGACCCGCAGCTTCTACGGCACCGGCCCGCTGCCGGCCACCGGGCCGTCGGTGCTGTGGCGCTATCCGGAC
>CAZCRP010000308.1:0-3669 GCA_964501055.1 uncultured Acidimicrobiaceae bacterium | reverse complement strand
CGTGGCGGGGTCCGCCGCCCACACCGTCGGGTCGCCCTCCCACACCCGCCGCACACCGTTGGACGCGTTCCACTGCGAGAGACGGGAGGCGACGGCGGGAGCGAGGAGGGGAACGAGATTCATGGGTCGAGTATGCCATCCGACCCCGCTCACTCCCCCGGGTCGCCACCAGCCCGGACGGTCCGTGGCAGCTGCCGGCCCTGCCACAATCGGGACGCGATGACGCCCGCTCCTCCGATCCCGAATGTGCTCGCAACCCGGTACGCCAGCCCGGAGATGGTGGCGATCTGGTCGCCGGAGGCGAAGGTGATCCTGGAGCGCCGCTTGTGGGTGGCGGTGCTCGAAGCTCAGCAGGAATCGGGCCTCGACATCCCCGACGGGGTGATCGAGGCCTATCGGGCCGTCATCGACACGGTGGATCTCGAGTCGATCGCCCGCCGCGAGCGGGTCACCCGCCACGACGTCAAGGCTCGCATCGAGGAGTTCTGCGCCCTGGCCGGAGCCGAGCAGATCCATCGGGGCATGACATCGCGCGACCTGACCGAGAACGTCGAGCAACTCCAGGTGCGCCGCAGCCTGCAACTCGTACGGGACCACTGTGTCGCCGTGCTCGCCCGGCTGGCGGAACGGGCGAGCGCCCATGCCGGGCTGGTGATGACGGGACGCACCCACAACGTGGCAGCGCAGGCGGTGACGTTGGGCAAGCGCTTCGCCAATGCGGGTGAGGAGCTGCTGCTGGCATTCGACCGCCTCGAGCACCTGCTCGCCGCATACCCGCTGCGGGGCATGAAAGGGCCGGTGGGCACCCAACAGGACATGTTGGACCTGTTCGACGGCGATCACGACAAGCTCGGACTGCTGGAGCGCCGGGTGGCGGATCTTCTGGGATTCGACCGGGTGCTGGGCTCGGTGGGCCAGGTGTATCCCCGCTCACTCGACTTCGAGGTGGTGGCCGCCTTGCTGGCGGTGGCCGGCGGACCGGGCAGCCTCGCCACGACCATCAGGCTGATGGCGGGCGCCGGCCTCGTCACCGAGGGGTTCGGGGAGGGTCAGGTGGGGTCGACGGCCATGCCGCACAAGATGAACAGCCGCAGCTCGGAGCGCATCACAGGGCTCGTGACGATCCTCCGCGGGCACGTGTCGATGGCGGCGGGGCTCGTTGGCACCCAATGGAACGAGGGCGACGTGAGCGACTCGGTCGTGCGCCGGGTGGTCCTCCCCGATGCGTTCTTCGCCGTCGACGGACTGCTCGAGACGACGCTCACCGTGCTCGACGAGTTCGGGGCGTTCCCGGTCGCGATCGAACGCGAGCTGCGGCGCCACCTGCCCTTCCTGGCGACCACCGCCCTGCTCGTCGAGGCGACCAGGGGCGGCGTCGGCCGGGAAACGGCCCACCGGAGGATCCAGGAGCATGCGGTGGCGGCAGCCAGGGCGATGCGCGAAGAGTCGACGCCCGCCACCGATCTGTTCGACCGGGTGCGAGCCGATCCGGAACTGGCACTCGACCCGGACCGGATCGCCCGCCTCGAGCGTGATCCGGCGCGATTCACGGGCCGCTCCTCCCAGCAGATCCGGTCGCTGGTCGAGCGGGTGGCGGCCGTGACGGACGCCCATCCGCTGGCGGCGGCCTACTCCCCCTCCGCCATCCTGTGAAAGGCGGCGAATCCGGCTGCGCGCCGGTGCCGGTAGGGTGAGACGGTGCGCATCCTGAAGAAACTTCTCGCCTGGTGGGTGGCGTTCTCCCTCACCTCGGCGCTGGTGGGAATGCTCGTCAAGCTGATCGTGAAGTCAGAGGACGACCCCACCGCTCCCAGCTTCAAGCTCGTGACCATCTTCGACGGCACGGAATTCCGACCGTCGAGCCGCCAGCTGGCCGCCTCCCAGGCCCTGACCATGTTCGGCGGGACCCAACTCGACCTGCGACGCGCGGTTCCCGCCGGCAACGACGTGCGGCTGGCGGTCATCACCGTCATGGGCGGCATGGACATCACCGTGCCGGACACCTGGCGGGTGAAGGTCGAGGGGACCGCCGTCATGGGCGGGCACGACGTCCACGTCGCCGAACATGCCTCGCTGCCTTCCGACGCTCCCACGCTCACGATCGTCGCCCGCACCGTCTTTGCCGGCCTGCGCGTGCGTTCGCGGCCGGTGCTCCAGGCGGCCGGTACCGGCTGATCAGACGATGCGGCGGTGGCTCGCCCAGCGGGCGAGCTCATGGCGATTGGACAACTGCAGCTTGCGCAGCACGGCCGACACATGCGTCTCCACCGTCTTGACGCTGATGGACAGCCGCCGGGCCACCTGCTTGTAGGAATAGCCGCGCGCGATCTGGCGCAGCACCTCCTTCTCTCGGGGCGTCAGCTGGTCGAGTTCGGGATCGACCGGGGCCGACATCGTGTCGGCGAATGCGTCCAGTACGAACCCTGCCAGCCTGGGCGAAAAGACGGCGTCGCCGGCCTGCACCCGGCTGATCGCCTCGATCAGTTCCTCGGGCGTGATCGACTTCGTGACATAGCCACGCGCCCCGGCCCGGATCATCGCGATCACGTCCTCGGCGGCATCGGAAACCGACAGCGCCAGGAACCGCACGTCGGGGTGAGTCTCTGCGACGTTCTGGATGACGGTCAGTCCGCCGCCCCCCGGCATGTGGACGTCGACCAGCACGACGTCGGGTTGGGCGGCGCGGATGCCCTCGATGGCGTCGTCCACGTCAGACGCGGCGCCGACGATGTCCACCGCCCCCTCCAACTCGGCCCTCACCCCCGCCAGGAACAGCCGGTGGTCATCGACGAGATAGACCGTGGTCATGGCGTCTCCTCTCTGCCGATGTGGAGGTGGACCTCCGTGCCCTCTCCCAACTCGGACGAGACGGTCGCGGATCCGCCATGGCGTCGCATCCGCCCGACGATCGAGTCGGTGATCCCCCGTCGGTCGTCTTCGACCGAAGCGGTGTCGAAGCCCTTGCCCTGATCGGAGATCCAGACGTCGATGGCGTCGGAGGACACCTCGGCGTAGACCGACACCCTGCCGGCGCCTGAGTGCTTGGCGGCATTGGCCAGCGCCTCCCCGGTTGCGGCCACCAGGGGCGCCACCAGTTCGCCCTCGAAGTCGCCTCCCGCGATCACGAGTTCGATCGGCATGTCGAAGTCGGCCTCGATCCGATCGACGGTCGACTGCAGGAGGACCGACAGCGAGCCGGTGCCGGCCCCGGGTGCCCGGTCGTAGAGCCAGCGCCGCAGTTCCCGTTCCTGATGGCGGGCGAGGGTCAGCATCCGCTTGGGGTCTTCGGTCCGCTGGATCAGCGCCAGGGTCTGCAGAACGGAGTCGTGCAGGTGGGCGGCCATCTCCGCCCTCTCCTCCTGGCGGATGCGGGCGGATCGCTCGGTGCCCAGGTCAGTTGCCAGGCGCCAGATCCACGGCCCGAACAGCAGGGACAGTCCCACCCCGGTGATCACCACCGCCAGCATGGTGGCCCCCAGCTGCGGCACCGCCGCGAAGGCGAAGATCGACAGTCCCGTGACGAGGAGAAGGACGCCCACGATCGAGCGTCGCCGCATCGAGCTGTCGCCCGGGTCCACCAGCGACGACAGGAAGTCGCGGGAGTCGATGCCCCGCTGGTCGAGCAGGAAGGCGGAGCCGAACACGACGGCGGCCGCCGGCCACACCAGC
>CAZCRP010000307.1:0-3682 GCA_964501055.1 uncultured Acidimicrobiaceae bacterium | reverse complement strand
ACAGCTCGAATGTACGGCAAGTGTTGGCCCAGTTCTTGAGGGTCTTCCAGACGAACACCCACTGGCCGGCCGTCGCATCCCACCGGAGGTCGCTATTGCCCGCGTCATCGGCAACGGGATCTTCATCACCGGTGCCGGTGAGCTCACACGCGATCCTCTTGGACGAAACGCTGTACAGATTTTCCTCGACCTCTTCGCCGTCCGCTTCGAGATTCCACTTCAGCGAGATGCCCTGCCCGGCCTTAGCGGTGATATGGAAGCTGTTGTCGTTGCTGTTGCCGCCGACCGGTTGGTAGAAGCCGGCGAAGGTGTACTCGGGCTCATCGTCGCAGCCGACAACGTAGACGTCGTAGTCGCTGGAGTGGCGGGCCTCGAGCGCACCCGGGGCCGTCGTCTGTATGTCGTGTACGCCTATGGCAAGGTTGAACGGGATGAGGTTGTCATCCACATCGAGCTCCGAGCACCCCTGATCTTCGTCGATCACGACGGTGCCATCAAACAAGTACTCGTCCGGGTCAGGTGCTCCCGAACCAAAGGCGCGGGCGGGCGTGATCTGGGTCTCCGGGTCTGATCCTGTCCAGACGCCGTTCGCCAGCGTCCACGTCTTGTAGATCTGGAAGGTCGCTTCATGGTCCTGGCGCCCAGAGACGGTGACCTTGATCACGATGGCGGCGCTGTCGCCCGGACTCAGCGAAACTTCGTTCACGGGCGCCGTGACGTCAACGACTGCCGTGTCAGCGTCGCTCGCCAGAGCAACAGCGCTCAGAACCAACACAAACGCCAGTGCCAGTGGTGCCGCCCGTCCGATACGACGCGCTCCTGGACTGTTCGGCCGTGGAGCCACGTGCCTACCCATATACCTCATAGAACCCCCTCCCATGTTTTCCCCATCGATGCCTCCGTCCGAGGCGCCCCAGGGTTGACCACTCTTTGTGGTCAAGTACATCAGACCGCACGACTGGGACGGTTTCAATACCAGATTCAGGTATTGGGTCTACCGACCCAGGCGATGGTGCCTCCTGACTCCAGATAGATGGGCTCAGTGGGGCTCCGATTGGATGAGCAGAGCCAGATCCCGCCTCACTGGGAGGTGTATCGAATCCGCCAGCGCGGAAGTGAGATCGGTCGATCTTCTTCTTGCCTGGACTTGTGGCGACCGTTGTCACCCTGTTGCGGTGTGACGCGTCGCTAGCCGGGCGAGACAGAAGGCCATAGGCTGTTGGGACAATGGCGGAGAATGTCAATCGGCGGACCATGGAGCGCCTGGCCGCCGCCTTCGAGCGATGGGATCTAGACGGGTACGAGTCTCTGTTGGCGGTCGACGCGGTTGAGGGCAGGCCACAGACCGGAGAACGCTTCGTCGGTCGCGACAACATCATGGGCATGTACCGAGCCTTCCCAGAAGGACTCACAGCCTCGTGGCGACGCCTCATCGGAAGCGGTAACACCTGGGCCTTGGAGGGCGTCATCGACATCGGCCAGGTCGGGTCGACCCACGTGATCGGCACCTTCGAGCTGAACGACGGTGTGGTGACCAAGGTGGACTTCTACTTCGCGGAGAGGACCGAGCCACCGGTCTATCACGCCGGTTGGGCTGAGCCCGGCACGACCTAGCGTCTCGGATCGACGCGCAGGTTCGGCGCCCTCTCGTGCTGGTGCTGTCAGCTCGCCGTTGGTGTCGGTCCTTCTGACGTTCGCTTGCATCCTGCTGCGATTGCCCGGACTCCCAGGGGCGAGCACCGGGTTGGAGCGTTCTTGGAGCGGGAGATTGTGGTGTTGGCACCACGGTCGGCAGCAAGAGCAAAGGGGGTGTGATGACAGATCACCAAGTTCTGAAGACCGCCATGGGATACCGCGCAGACGGGATCCCACCAACAAGCAAGGAGAACCGACGATGACCATGAGTAAGCGAATCTCAATCGCATTGCTACCGGTGATGGCACTACTGGTGGCCTTGGCGCTGATGCCGGCGTCAGCCGGGGCCAGTCCCCTTGGATTTCCACCCGGCACCTACACCACCACGATCACCGATGCGGACTATCCGCCCGGCTTCCCGGAGGAGGCGAAGGCCATTGGGGACTGGGAGCTGGTATTTACCGCAGAAGGGCGGTTCCTCGCCACCTATGAGCCCCTGGGCTTCGTCGTGGTCGAAGGACGCTACGTCTCCAACCCGACGCATTTGGTGATGACCGAGGAGACGGGACCGTTCGCGATTTGCGCGGAGATGGTCCCGGGCGGGGCAACCGCGGTCTACCGATGGAGTTTCGATGACAACGAGCTGACTCTGACAACGGTGCGCGACAACTGTGCACCAAGGGAGATCGTCCAAACGTCACATCCACTGCAGCTCCAGCCCTAGCGGCGCCGGCTGACGGATCGGGGCATGACCATGAAGAGGATCGACCGGTCGCCTGAGGGGCGGCCGGTCGATCCTCGCCGGCCGACAGGCACAGCACGATTATGAGAGGCCGCACCCGCCCACGGAAGGGCGTGGCGCTGACGCCACCTGCGTCCGGCGGACAACGGAAGCGCTCACCCTCCGGACTGGAAGCGTATGTTCCGGGCGTGGACATACGGGTCCTGGGGCCGGTAGAGGTCCTGGTGGACGGAGAGGCGGTGCCTCTCGGTGGGCCACGACCGCGCGCCCTGCTCGGCCTCCTTGTGGCAGCGGCGCCCCGCGTGGTCTCTGTGGAGAGGCTCACAGCGGGTATGTGGGGGGAGGACCCTTCGGCTGGGGCCCGCTCGACACTACAGACATATGTCTCCAACCTCAGGCAGGTTCTCGGTGATGTCTTGACATACGAGAAGGGGGGTTACCGGCTCGCAATCGAGCCCGAGCTCATTGACGCCTCCCGGTTCGTGTCGGTGCTCGAGGAGTGCCGTACCGGGGTGTTGACGGACCAGGCCGAAACGGCGGCCCGGTTGCGGCTGGCCCTTGGCTTGTGGAGAGGACGCCCGTACGCCGACCTGCTCGACGTTCCCGGACTGGAGGAGGAGGTACGGTGGCTGGAGGAGCTGAGGCTGGAGGCGGTCGAGCTTCGTATCGACGCCGAGCTGGCCGCCGGCCGTCACGGGGTGCTTGCTGCGGAGCTGGAAGCGCTGGCGGAGGAGCACCCCACCCGGGAGCGCTTCAGGGCCCAGCACATGCTGGCGCTCTATCGTTCGGGCCGCCAGGCGGAGGCGCTGCGCGCTTTCCGGCGGACCGAGACCTTCCTCGCCGAGGAATTGGGCGTCGACCCGTCACGCGAGCTGCGGGATCTGGAGGAGGCCATCCTGAACCAGGAGGACTCCCTGCTGGAGGGCATGGGGCGGTCGGTCACGCAACGTCTGGCGTTCCTGGTCACCGACATCGAAGACTCGACCCGGCTCTGGGACCGACTCCCTCAGGCGATGGCCGCCGCCCTGGCGACACAGGACCGCATCTGGCGGGAGACGATCGAGAGATGCGGGGGTCGGGTCTTCAAGCACACGGGGGTCGGAGTGCTGGCGGCTCTCCCTGATGCGGCAGCCGCGGCAACCGCCGCCGAAGAGGCCCTCCGGAGAGTGGCCGATGCCGATTGGGGCAAGGTCGGCGAGCTGCGGGTGCGGGTGGGGATCGACCTGGGCGAGGCGGAGGCTCGGGGTGGAGACTTCTACGGTCCGCCGGTAAACCGGGCGGCGCGGCTGTGCGCCATGGCGCACG
>CAZCRP010000306.1:0-3709 GCA_964501055.1 uncultured Acidimicrobiaceae bacterium | reverse complement strand
AGGGCGTCGAGTACGCCGCGCCGGAGTCGGGTTCGCTCGAACTCGGTGAGCACGGAGGCAGGCTCCGCGGCCAAGAGCGCCCGGATCTCCTGATGCGTTTCGTACTCGGCGGCGCAGACGGGGCAGGCCGCGACGAGCTCGGCCGCCCGCGGCTCATCCGCCTCCGCCAGGAGGCCCGAGGCGAACTCGGCGATCAGATCGAGGTCATGGTCATGCATCGTCGGTCCTTGGACGCCGCGGAGACTCGACGAGGTTCCCGAGTTTTTCGGCCAGCAGGCGCCTGCCACGGAACACCCTGGACTTCACCGTCCCCGCCGGCACCTCCAGGATGTCGCTGATCTCCGCAATCGAGAGCCCCTGGATGTCGGACAGGACCACTGCTGCCCGGAAGTCGGCGGGCAGCGAGGAGAGGGCCAGCTGGATGTCGGGCCGGACCTCCACCGCCTCGAAGGGCTGGGCAGCCGTGGGATCGGGTTCGTCGTGTGTGTCGGGGATGGCATCGGCCCGACGCCGCTTCTGCTTCCGCAGCATGTCGAGACAGGTGTTGGTGGCAACCCGGTACAGCCAGGTCGAGACGGCCGCCTCGCCCGAGTAGCGGTCCGCCTTGCGGAACAGGGTGAGGAACGTCTCCTGGGTGGCGTCGAAGGCCGCCTCCCGATCGCGCATCATCCGCAGGGAGACCGCGAAGACCATGTCCTCGTACCGATCCATCAGCTCGGTGAAGGCCCCCCGGTCGCCGGTGGCCGCCCGGGCCATGAGGTCCCGGTCGCGGTCCCGATCGTTCATGCGCGGAAGCGTACTTCCGCCACCTGGGTCGAATGATCGTCGACGTCCACGAAGGGCAGCTCGGTGAACCAGAGCACCCACACGCCTCCGCTGCGAGACGGGAGTTGGTGCCGGGGGGTGGTCGCCCCGACCCTCGCCCGCACGACCACCTGCCACTCCGCCGGGTCCGGTTCGGTCTCGGCCCAGGCGATCTCGTACGCAGTTCCCTCGTGCATGCCGCTGACGATGATCTCGCGCGGGGCGCTTTCGACTTCGAAGGCCACGCCCACTCCGGGCTTGAGCAGCGGCAGCGGGTCCCGATAGCGCTCCGTGCGCCACACCGTCTGTGGGTCGCCGTCGACGATGTTGGGGAGCCGGTCATCGTTCTCGTCTCCACCGCCGTACGGGTCGACGCTGGCGACCGAGACCACAGCCAGGTCGCGCAGCAGACGGGGTGCCGCGTCGGCGGCGCCGGCGTCCCTCTCGCCGAGAGAGGTGGTGGTCGAAGGCAACGCCACGGTGTCGGTGACGGCCGTCGTCGACGGGAAGAGCGGTGGGCGGGCGGTGTCGTCGGTGAGGGCTCTCCCCAACCCGATCAGCAGCAGACTGACGAGGGCCAATGTCGCCACCAGCAGCAGGAACCGGCGCGATCCTTCGGGCGTGATGGCGGGGGGTGGGGCGGGGGAGGGTGCCGCCCGCAGCAGGTCGGCCAGTTGGCGGGCCGTGAGCTGGCCGGACTGTGCGGCGCGGAGGGCGTGATCGACGGCCCGGTCCAGACCGTCGACGATCTCCGACGGAGGCGGCCCGGCCGGGTGGGAACCGGTCAGGCTCATCTCGAGGACGACCGCCAGCGAGCGGACGTCGTCCAGCGGTGTGCGGTCGACCTGTAGCCGGCCGAAGGCGCCCAGCTGGGCCGGATGGGCCACGGTATGGAACACGGCCTGCAGATCGATCGCCCCGTGCAGATGCCCTTCTCGATGGAGGCTGGCGAGGGCGTCGGCCAGGCCGGCGGCATTGGGGAGGAACTCCTCGACGTCCATCGTGTCGTCGGCGGCGAGCCGGTCACCGACGGTGACGCCGCCGGTCCACTCGCTCACCGAGTAGGCGCCGTTCTCCACCTCCTCCGCGTCGTAGACCGAGGCCATGTGCGAGTGGTTGACCACCGCCGCTGCTCGCACCGCCGCCAGGAACTCCGCCCGTCGCTCCGGGGTGGTCTCCGGTCCGAGGAAGCGGATGAGCACCGGCCGGCTGAGAGACTCGTCGGTGGCCAGCCACTGCTCGATGTCGTCGTCCCGCCCGAGGCGGACCTCCAGGCGATAGCGGTCGGGGAGGGGCGGCGGCATTCAGACGCGGGAGTACGCCACACCGAGGGTTCCGGGGCCGGCGTGGGTTCCCACGACGGCTCCCAGCTCGGCCACGAAGACATGTTCTCCGGCCACCAGGCGCACCTCTTCGACGAGCCGGTCGATGTCGGATGCTCCGCCGTGGAAGACGGCCATCCGCGGCGCGGACGCATGGGCCGTCGCCCGTTCGACGATCGCGGCCCGCGCCTTGCTCCGCGTCCGCACCCGGCCAGCTGCCGCCACCACCCCGTCCTCCACGGTGATGAGTGGCTTCACGTCCAGCAGGCCGCCGATGACTGCTTGCGCCCCACCGATCCGACCTCCCCGGCGGAGAAACTCGACGGTGTCGAGCACCGCCAGGATGTCGACGGTGTCGGCGGTGGCCCGTGCCGCCGCCACCACGTCGTCGAGGTCAGCGCCGTCGCGGGCCGCTTCGGCGGCGGCGATCACCGTCAGCCCGAGCGCGACCGACACCGTCTGGGAATCGAGGACCATGACAGGGATACGGGCGGCCAGGTTCTCGGCGGCGATGACGGCCGACTGATGGGTGGCAGAGAGCCGGGCGGACAGCGTGATCACGACGACGCCATCGGCGCCGGCGTCCGCCAGCGCCTGATAGGCGTCCATGAACGCACCGGCGCTGGGCGCGGCCGTTTCGGGCAGCCCGTCCGAGCCGGCCAGCTTCGCCCAGAAGCCGTCATGGTCCAGATCGACGCCGTCGGTGAAGGTTTCGTCCCCGAAGCGAATCGTGAGTGGCACCACCGTGACGGCGAGACGATCTCGCATGTCGAGGGGGAGGTCCGCGGAGGAGTCCGTCACCACCCGGATCACGGCGAGAACCGGTGGATCGTCAGACGCGACGGCAACAGCACGAACGACTCTGATCGGTACATGTGCGTTGCCCTCTCGTTGTCCGTCTGGGTGTTGAGCAACATGGTACGGGCGCCCCTCCTCCTGGCCCACGCCATCGCTCCCCGCAGCAGCGCCCGGCCGAGGCCCTGGCCCTGCCACCGCGGGTCGACCGCGATGCGCTGCAGATATCCGATGTCCGAAGATACGCCGACGATGGCGAAACCGTCACCGCCCGTCGACATCAGGAGGGTCGAGTGCGGGGTGGCGTCCAGCGCGTCGATCAGGCCCAGCCGGCCCACCCGCCAGTCTCCGTCGAACGCCACGGCATCGATCTGCGCCGCCTTGGCGAGGTCATCGGAGGCGGACACGGACGGATCCTCGGCGGACGGCGAGGCACGAGACAAATCCCGCTCCAGCAGGAGGAGTTGACGGTGGGGGAGGAACCCGGCCGCCTGGAAGATCCGGTCGGTGCCTTTCATCATGGGCGGTGAGTGCACCGACGTGGCACCGAGCCCGAGCAGGGTGTGCGACGCGCGTCGGACGAACTCCGCCGATGCGCGGTCGACACGCAGCACCCCGTCGGCGGTCTCGTCGTGGAGCGGTCGGCCAACCCCTTTCCACCAGCCCGAACGGAGGACGACCAGACCCGGCCAGTCTCCCCGCACGGCGACGGGGCCCTCGTTCATCAGTCGTGCACCATCGGTGGCAAAGTAGCGGCGTGGAAGTCCTGTATGTCACGCACCCGGTGT
>CAZCRP010000305.1:0-3777 GCA_964501055.1 uncultured Acidimicrobiaceae bacterium | reverse complement strand
TGTTCACCAACGAACGCATCCGTCAGCCCTTCCTGGGTGTGTTCGTCTGGAACCTCATCTTCGCCGTGGCAACGGTGGGGCTCAACTTCATCCTCGGGTTGACGCTCGCCAACGCGCTCCAGGACGAGCGGCTCAGGGGACGGGCGTTCTATCGATCGCTGCTGATCCTGCCGTACGCGGTTCCCGCCTTCCTGTCGATCCTCATCTGGCGGGGCCTCCTCAACGAGCGGTTCGGACAGGTCAACGACGTGCTCGCGACCATCGGTCTCGACCCGATTCCGTGGCTGGCCCATCCCACCTGGGCGAAGGTGGCGGTGCTGTTGGTCAACCTGTGGCTCGGCTTCCCCTACATGTTCCTCATCACCTCCGGGGCGCTCACGTCGATCCCGGCCGAACTCAAGGAAGCGGCACGGGTCGACGGCGCCTCGCCGTGGATGGTGTTCCGGACCGTGACCACCCCTCTGCTCCTGGTGTCCACGGCACCGCTCTTGATCGGGGCGTTCGCCTTCAACTTCAACAACTTCGTGCTGATCCTCCTGCTCACGCAGGGCGGTCCGCCCCTGTCGGGCTTCGACGTGCCGGTGGGAGCCACCGACATCCTCATCAGCTTCACCTTCGACCTCGCCTCGGGGGCTGGTCGGGGCAACCAATTCGCCCTCGCCTCGGCGGTGGTGGTGCTGATCTTCGTCGTCGTCGCCGTCATCTCGGCGTTCAGCTTCCGATTCACCAAACGTCTGGAAGACATCTATGGCAACTGAACCGATCATCGTGGCCGGTCCCGTCCCCAGGGCGCAGAACCCGAGTGCGGCGACGATCCGCCGGATGGGAGGAGCGCGCTGGTTCCGCGAGATCGGATGGCGGCACCTCCTCCTCGTGGTGGCGGTCCTGTTCGTGCTGTTCCCGCTGGCGTGGATGGTCTCGGCGTCGTTCAACGCAGTCGACAACCTGACGGCCGCCACCCTCGTCCCCGCGCAGGTGACCCTCGACAACTTCACGGGTCTGTTCAACAACCCCAACGTCCCGGTGGGGCGTTGGATGTGGAACACGATGAAGGTGGCCCTGGCGGCAGGCGCCTTCAACGTCGCGCTCGCGTCGATGGCGGCCTACGCTTTCAGCCGGCTTCGCTTCCGGGGTCGACGGGTCGGACTGCTCTCGTTGCTCCTACTGCAGGTCTTTCCGCAGTTCCTGGGTTTCATCGCCCTGTTTCTGCTCGCCCAGCAGGTCGGGGCCGTCTTCCCGAACTTCGGGCTCAACACCCATGGCTTCCTGATCCTCGTCTACATGGGTGGCGCGATCGGGTTCAACGCCTTTCTCATCAAGGGATTCATGGACACCATCCCCGTCTCACTCGACGAGTCGGCCCACGTCGACGGCGCCACCCCGTTTGCCATCTTCACGCGGATCGTGCTGCCGCTGTCGCGTCCCGTGCTGGCGGTGATCTTCATGCTCAGCTTCATCGGCCTCTACTCGGAGTACATCCTCGCCGCCTTCCTCCTCACCGACACCGCCCAGTACACGCTGGCCGTGGGACTGCAGCTGTTCGTCGAGTCCGAGTACTCGGCCAAGTGGGGAGCCCTGGCGGCCGCGGCCGTGATCGGATCCCTGCCGATCGTGGCGGTGTTCCTCCTCGCCCAGAGACACATCATCAGCGGACTGACGCAGGGTGCCGTCAAGGGCTAGCCGGATCCGCCGGTACCCAGACGATCTCGGCATCCTCGGCCTGCCGGGCGACGTCTCGCCGTGGGATGTCCGATTCGACGCCACCGATCCGGCCGATCTGGAACCGCTGGGGGACGGGAGGTTTCGGCTGCGGGTGCACGCCGAGCCGGGTCTCGGCGAAGGGCGGGCGGTGCTGCGCAGTGGTGACCGGGTGCGGGGGGTGCCGCTCGACCCGGTCACCGCCGGCCGCTTCGTCCAGTGGTCGGCGGTGGTCGGCCCGTTCACCGAGCCGGTCGGCCTGAGCTTCGCCTTCGTCGTGGAGGAGTCGGGCCGTCCCGTCTACCTCGTGCCGTCCGGGGTCTCGGCCTCGGTCGAGCGGCTCGACCGCTGGACGATCGACCCTGATCGGGGGCCGATCGACGTGCCCGAGTGGGTGAAAGGGGCGGTCATCTACCAGATCTTCCCCGACCGGTTCTCCAAGTCCGATCCTGCCACCGACCCCGTGGGCACCGTGCCGTGGGGCTCGCCGGCGGCCGCTCGCGAGTTCCAGGGAGGAGATCTCGACGGCGTGATCGACCGGCTGGGGCATCTCGAACGGCTCGGGATCGACGCGATCTATCTCAACCCGATCTTCGTCTCCCCGTCGAACCACCGGTACGACACCGTCGACTATCTGCGGGTTGATCCGGCCCTCGGAGGCGACGAGGCATTGCGCAGGCTGGTGACGGTCGCGCACAGACGCGGGATGCGCATCGTGCTCGACGCGTCGTTCAATCACGCACACCCCCGGTTTTTCGCCTTCGCCGATCTCGTACGGCATGGGGAGAGGTCGAAGTACCGCGAATGGTTCGCCGTCACGGATTGGCCGTTGCGGATCAGGGTGCGCCCCCACGCAGCCCCCGCCTGGGTTCGCGACTGGCTGCCGGTGTGGGAGGCGCAGACCGGTCTCCGTCTGGAAGAGGTGGCCGGTGACGGTCCGGCGGTCGAGCCGACGTATGAGGCCTGGTACGGCGTGCCCACCATGCCACGTATCGATCTCTCAAACCCGGAGGCTCGCCGCTACGTGCTCGACGTGGCGCAGTACTGGCTGGCGGAGTTCGACATCGACGGATGGCGGATGGATGTCGCCCGCTATGTCGATCCCGACTTCTGGCCCGAGTTCAGGGCGGCATGCCGGGCGGTGAAGCCTGACGCATACCTCCTGGCCGAGATCATGGGCGACGTCTCCCCGTGGCTGCGGGGGGATGCCTTCGATGCCACGATGAACTACACCTTTCGGGCGCTGTCGCTCCGGTTCTTCGCCACCGAGGAGATCGACGGCGGCGCACTCCTCGATCATTGCTCCCGCCTGTACGGTCGCCACCCGCTGGCGGTCACCTTGGCCAATCACAATCTGCTGGGGAGCCACGACACCCCCCGATTCCGCACCGAGGCCGGCGGGGAAATGTGGCGGCTGGAGCTGGCGACGGTGTTCCAGCTGCTGTTCCCGGGTGCCCCCGGCATCTACTACGGCGACGAGTTCGGGCTCGAGGGCGGCGACGATCCCGGCTGCCGGGGAGCCATCCCCTGGGACGCGGTCGGGGTGGACTCCCGACTGGTCGGCGCGATCGGCGAGCTGACGTCGCTGCGCCGGAGGGTGCGGGCCCTGCGTACCGGCGAGTGGGCGCCGGTGGCGGCGGGTCGCCACTTGATCGCCTTCGAGCGGACCCAGGGTCGGGCGCGGTACCGGGTGGGGATCAACCGCTCGATGCGCGCCGGTGAGCTGGCCGTGGCGGGTGAGGGCCAAGTCGTGTGGGGTGAGGGGAGCCATCGCAACGGCCGGATGCGAGTGGCGGGCCGATCGGCGGTCGTGCTGCGGGCCTGAGCCAGGGCCCGGGCGGACCGCTCCGAAATTCCGCGGTTTTCGGTACAGGACCGGTCCGCTCGTGTCGACAATCCCATGTCGTGGGTTGGAGAGAGCGGAGTCCTCGCGGCCGGCACGTTCGGCCTTCCAGCACATGGCGGCCGCTGCCAGCCGCCTCGCGCGTCGGTAGGCACCATCGGCTGGGGGACACCCCCGGCTTTCGGTCTCTGGCCGTCGTGTCGATTCTCGCCACCCTGACGACGTCGACTGCCCTC
>CAZCRP010000304.1:0-3783 GCA_964501055.1 uncultured Acidimicrobiaceae bacterium | reverse complement strand
TGGCCCACGCCGCCTTCACCCCCAGCGAGTCGGAGGTCGCCACCGCCCGGGCGCTCATCGCCGCGTTCGAGGCTGCCCAGCGGGACGGGATCGGGGTGATCGTCGTGGATGGACGCATGATCGACGGCCCGTTGGTCGCCCAGGCAAGGCGAGTGGTGGCCGCCGCCGGCTGACGCGGCTCAGGACGGGCGTCTGTGCATCAGCGCCTGGCGGACGGCGCGGCACACGAGGTCGTCTCCCTGCTTGAAGGCGCGATGCTCGAGCGTCACGATCCCCTGCGTGGGACGCGAGCCGGACGGCCGGGCGGCCAGGACCTCGGTCTGGACCCGGATCGTGTCACCGTGGAAGATGGGAGCCGGGAACTCGATCTTCTCGAACCCGAGGTTGGCCACCGTCGTTCCGAAGGTGAGCTCGTGGATGCTCAAACCGATGACGAGTGCGAGCGTGAACATCGAGTTGACCAGCGGGCGCCCGAACTCGGTCTCGGCGGCGTACTCGAAGTCCAGGTGGAGGGCGGCCGGGTTCATCGTGACCGCCGAGAAGAGCACGTTGTCCGCCTCGGTGATGGTGCGTCGGATGGCGTGGTCGACCACGAGTCCCGGCGGCAACTCCTCGAACCACTTGCCCGAGACGGGCCTCGTCACGGTTTGCAGTCCCAATGGGTCCACCCACCGGGGATCTGATAGAGCATGTGGGCAGCGACTGCCACGTTGGCGGTCGGATCGAAGATCGACGAGCCGGCGAAGCCGGCGTCGACGGAGTACTGGGACCAGGTGTCAGGGAGATGCTGGAACAGACCGGACGCTCCGGACGCCGGATTGATCGAGGCAGGGTTGAACGCCGAAGAGCACCAGGCGACCCGTATCGCGCGGTTGACATCCGCCGGAGCGAAGAAACGGGAGATGAGGCTGCGGACCTCGCTCTCGTCGAGATGGCCGCTGCGGATGTAGACACCGCCCCTGCGATCGGACGGTGTGCTGTCCTCGGCCAGCGCACCGAACCCGAAATCGCCGGGCCGGGCGATCGAAGGATCGAATGCGAGACCCGAGAGCCCGAGGGTCGACGACGTCGTCTCGGCGGTTCCCGCGAAGGCGAGGGCGGAGACCGCACCGGCGGTGCGCCCGAGATCGGCGGTCACGGTGATCTCGGACCCGGCCCCGTCGAGTTGGTCCTCGTCGGCAGAGAACGCCGCGAAGCCTGCCACGGCGAGCATCGACACCAGGAACCAGCCGATGAGGAGCCCGGTACGGGCAACGCGGATCCTGTCAAATGAAGCCATGCCGCTTGCGACACCCTGCCCTCGACGAGTGACGTCCGGCCAGCACGGCGGACGTAGGCGGGTGAGCCTATGCCATTGTGGATAACGCGCGCAACCCGGATGGAGGTCAGCGCAGGCGGGCCGCCACCAGGTCGGCGACCCGCACCCAAGCCGGATGGGCCCGTTCGAGGAACTCGAAGTGGCCCACGCCGGGCAGTTCGACGAGCTCGCTGCGCGGGTTGGACGCCGCATATGCCCGGCTCTGGTCGATCGGCACCGTCTCGTCCTCCTCTCCGTGGAAGGCGATCGCCGTCCGGCCGGCCACCGCGGCGCGGGGAGATGCGAGCGCGGGGTCGACCGACCCCACGAAGCGGGAGGGGCCGTCACCGCCCACTCCCGCCGCGAGGGCGGCTTCGAGATCGAGCACCCCGGCGAGTGAGATCGGAAGGTACGGCACCTCGGTGCGAGTGGAAGCCATGACAGCCAGGTGACCTCCGGCGGAGTGTCCGATCACTGCGATCGAGCCCGTGTCAGGCCGAGCCGCGACCGCGTCGATGGCGGCGGCCACGTCGTCGATGGTCTCCGGCCAACCACCGCCCGCGCCCGTCCTGCGGTACTCGACGTTGGCAGTGAGGTAGCCGCGGCGGGCGAGGTCGATGGCCACCCCGTCCATCGTGTCGCGGGTCCACATGTGCCGCCAGAAGCCGCCGTGCAAGAGGACGACGGCCGGGTGCGGCCCTCTGCCCGGAGGGATCCGCACGTCCATGACCGCCTCGGGGTGCTCGGCATAGGGGATCGTCAGCGGTGGCCACTCGCGGCGATGGAACAGGTGCCGCAGTGCCCAGCGGTAGCCATCGATCCCGCGTCCGTAGATCGTGGCCACGCACGCAGGGCCGACGACCGACGTCCGCCGCCACTCCTCGCGCTCGGCGACATTGGAGATGTGCACTTCGACCGTGGGGACGGCGATGGCGTCGATGGCGTCGTGCAGCGCATAGGACGTGTGGCTGAAGGCTCCCGGATTGACGACGACCCCTGCATGAGTGGTGCGCACCGAGTGCAATCGGTCGATGAGGTCACCCTCGTGATTGGACTGATGGGCGTCGACCTCGAAGTCGAGCTCGGCGGCCCAGCCGCGGCACTTGTCTTCGAGCTCGGCCAAGGTCGTCGCGCCATACACCGACGGGTCGCGCAGCCCGAGCAAGTTGAGGTTGGGTCCGTTGAGGATCAGGTAGCGCTCCACGGCCGCGACGTTACGCGGTTCAGGCAGCGGGAGCGATGTGACTCGCAGCCAGTGTCGCTCCGGCGGCGATGATCGACGACGGCAGTTCCGCCTCTTCGGGGCCACCCATGGTCGCGAGCCGCCGGCGAACGGCGAGGATGAGTTCCTCGTGGCTCAGTGCGGGGTGGCGGTCGCGGAGGTCGCCCGCCGTCGCCGGGTCCCAGTCGATCCCGAGGTCCCGGTACACGGGCCCGAGCACGTTCGCGATGCGCCTGCCCCCGTCGACGACGATCACGCCCCCGACGTGGGCGGCGCCCCGCACGAGACGCTGGCCGACCCCCATCACCTTGCGGCCCCCGGTGTGGATGCTGTACGCGCCTGGGCAGTACTCGCCGGGGAGCTCCCCGATGTCCGACTCGATGCCGAGGTCCCGGAACGCATCGGCGAGGAGCGTGGAGACGGCGCGGAAGCGCTCCCCGATCCGGTCCCTCGGTCGTGGGTCCGGGACGGCCCAGGAGAAGGCGATGGTGTCCTGGTGAAAGACCGCTGCCCTGCCGCCGGCGAGCCGTTCGACTGGCAGGTAGCCGGCACGACGGGCCGACTCGACGGCGGCGAGGTACCCGGGGCTGACGCGATCGTGACGACCGAACGCCACCACCGGCCCAGTGCGGTGCAGCCGGAAGCTCTCCGTCATCCGGCCGTCGCCCACCGCCCGCACGAGGGCATGAGAGATGCCGGTGTCCAACCCGGGACTCTCAGGCCACGACTGGGTGAAGAGGCGCACCATTCCGTCGAGAGTACGGCGGTGGGGGAGTCATCCGCGGATGGTTGGTCACAACCGACCGGCGGTAACCTGCGCGCTCGCCGAAGGGGGTCCCCGATCTTTCATTCCGGTGGCTGGTACAGCTACCTCCAATACGACGACGAAGCAGAACGGCCTGCCATCGACCGGTCCCTGCTCCGCCGCGTGTGGTCGTACGGGCGTCCGTACCGCGGAGCGCTGGTCGGCGTGCTCGTCACCGTGTTCCTCATCTCGACGCTCACCGTCATCCCTCCGATCATCACCCGGGAGTTGGTGGACGTCGCCCTCCCCGAACGCGACCTGCGGCTGCTGACCCTGCTCGGTGGAGGAATGGTGGCGGTGCCGCTGGTCAACTCCCTCATCGGCCTCCTCCAGCGCTACTGGTCCTCACGGGTCGGGGAGGGGATCATCTTCGATCTCCGACGCCAGCTCTACGAGCATCTGCAGGCGATGTCGCTGCGGTTCTTCACCGCCACGAAGACCGGGGAGCTGATCTCGCGT
>CAZCRP010000303.1:0-3798 GCA_964501055.1 uncultured Acidimicrobiaceae bacterium | reverse complement strand
GCTCACCACGCCACCCGCCTGGCGGGCCGCCCGCACCGCCAGCACGCCGGGATCGGCCAACGCCGGGGTGCCGGCGTCCGTCACCAGTGCCACGTTGTCCCCCCGGGCGATTCTCTCCTCGATCTCGGCCGATCGAACACCTTCATTGCCGAGGAAGAAGCTGCGGAGTTCCGGCGTCGCCCCGATGTGGGACAGCAGGACCCTCGTGCGGCGTGTGTCCTCTGCGTACACGACATCCGCCGTGCGCAGCGTGTCCGCCAGCCGGTCCGAGATGTCACCCAGATTGCCGATCGGAGTCGCGCACACGACCAGTCGTCCCGCCATGGCGTCGATCGTAGAACCGGACCCGGGAACCCACCGTCGGACGCTCCGTCGTCGCCTCGAGTTCGAGCAGGAAACAGGCGCGGCCGATCACGAGCAGCCCGCCAGGGCGCAGCCGCTGCACCGCCAGCACCCGATGACGGCCGTCGATGGCCACGACCGTCAGGTCCCGATCCATTCCCAAGCCGTGAACGGACCGGGATCTGAAGAGCATCGCCCCGGTTCGACCCTTCATCCCTCGCCACCGCTCGATGAAGTTGGTCGGCACGGCCACCCCGCCATAGGTGACATCACCAGCCGCGAGGTCGACGAAGTCCATGTCCGCCGACGCTACGCCCGCGCATACCCGCCGGGAACGGTTTCGTTTTCAGCGCAGGGCGGAGACGATCTGGCGCCCGACCGCCGGGTCGCCGGCGGCGACGAAGAAGACCCGGTCGTCGACGCGCGCCACGAAGGCGAAGTCGTCGCCCTCGAAAACCAGTCCTCCGTCCATCGCCTCGGCCTCACCGACTGCCATCGCCACCGTCACGTACGTCACCAGCGCCGCACGCATCTCCTCTGCGTCCTGCGGCCTGTCACCGACGTATTCGATCAGGAGGGCGGCGTCCGTTCCGTTGAACCACTGCACGTAGGCGTCGCCGCCCCAACCGTCCGTGGCCTCCGGGGCGCCTCCGAGGGCATGGTCGAACATCAGCGTGAATCCGAACTCACCCCAAGTGGAGCGGTACACGGCGTCGTATCCGGGGAGGACCGGCTCCACCACTTGGACGTGGATGGGCATGTCCCGCTGATAGGCCCGGGGATCGATGATCTGCTCGGTGGATCGGGGCGGCTCGACATAGAGTCGGTTCACCTCGTCGAACCCGCCGATCTCGAATGCCCGCTCGACGAACGCCATGCCGGCCACATAGGGGAATGCGAGGGAGTCCTGGAGGAAGCCGGGAGCCGATTCGAAGACCGAGGAGTCCACTCCGTAGTACTCCTGTAACAGCGCCTGCTGAGCACGGAGGCCGAGTTGTTGGATGTAGAGGATTTCGGTCCAGGTGGCGTCACCCTCGATGACGGCGAGGAACGCCACCGCCTCGTCGAAGCGCTGCTCGTCGATGAGCCGGCGATAGGCGTCGTTGAACCCGAAGCGTTGATCGGTGAGTGCGTGCACCAACTCGTGCACGAGCGTCGCCTTCTGCAACTCCGAGAACGAGTCGCCGATCGGGACCACCAACTCGCCATTCTCGCCGTCGTAGTAGCCCGCCACCTGCTCGCCGTACAGATCGAGGTAGAGCTGCAGGAGGTCGGTTTCGGCGTCGATCAGCCCCAGCAGCTTGAACAGCGCCTCGTCGGCGGGAAGGTCCTCGATGTCCTCCTCGATGGACTCCCGCACCCTGATCTCCAGTTCCTCGGCGGAGACGACGACGATCGACGGCGGCCGCAGGAACGCCAGTTCCCTCAGCTCCTCGGTCACCGTGATCAACCGGCCGATCTCCTCGCGCAGTTCGGTGGGCAGGTCCTCGGTGCCGGGCGGGAGCGTCGGCGCGACGGGAGTGGTGGGAGTGGTCTGCTCCGAGGTGGAGGTGGGTGCGGTGGTGGTCGTTTCGACCGCCACGGTGGCCGTGGTCGTTGGCTCATCCGCCGTCAGCGTGCAGGCGGCCACCAGCACGGACGCGACGACAAGGAGGAGAGAGCGCGGTGGCACGGAGGATTCAGGCTACCTGTGACCGGGCTCTTGCTCGCGGCCGACGCCCGATCGGCGACCCTTGACCGAGTCGGAGCTGGAAGGCCCCCACCAGCGCCTCGTTGACGCGGGAGCCATTCGCTCCGAGCGACCACTCAATCCTCCGGACGCCATCCCATGAGCAGCGACAGCGCGCGCGTCTCGGCCACCAAGTGTTGGGCGGCTTCCTCGATGTTCGGGCGATATCGCTCGACCGGGCCGGAAACGCTGACCACTGCGACCGGAAGTCCGCGGCGATCGAACACCGGGGCGGCGGCCGAGGCGGCACCCGACTGGCGCTCCCCGAAAGACAATGAGTACCCCCGCCGGCGGATCGTCTCGATCTCCTTGCGGATCGCCGCAGGGTCGGTGAGGGTGATCGGAGTCAACCCCACCAGGCTCGGCTGGGCCAGGTAGCGGTCGATCTCCTCGCCAGGCAGAAAGGCCAGGAACGCCTTGGAGGACCCGCCGGCGTGCAACGGGAACGGTATCCCCAGCCGCACCGACATCTTCACTTCCCGGGGGGGTGTCATCTGATCGATGTAGATACGGGACCAACCGTCCCGGATCGACAAGGTCGCCGTCTCCCCGGTCACGTTCACCAGCCGGCGCATCGGCTCCGCCGCCAACTCGCGGATGTCCATGTTGTCGAGATAGGCGGCACCGACAGTGAGGGCGGCCGGACCGAGGGAGTAGCGACGGGAATCAGGATCGACCCGCACGAACCCACGGCTGCGCAGTGAGGACAGAATGCGATGCACGACGGCCTTCGACAGCCCCAGGTGCGAGGCGATCTCGGTCACTCCCAGATCGGGGCCGTTGGCGTTGGCCATGTAGAGCAGCACGTCCGTGGCCCGTTCGATGGAGGCGATCGTCGTCACCGAGCTGCTGTCGCTCATGACCGGGTCAGTCCTTCGTTGACGGCGGAGACCAGCGCCGAAGCGGGCACTGATCCGTCGAGATTGTCACACACATCGATGACCTCGTCGACGACCGCCGCATCCAGCCACCGATCGACATTCGACCGGAACTTGACGGCGAGCTCGTCCCGGGACAGCGGACGTTGCGCCCCGCCCCGGTTGGCGAGCACCTCGCTCGACATCGTCGAGCCGCCCTTCAGCGTCACCTGCACCACCGCCGGAAATTGAAACGGGTAGATGGCGTCACATCGCTCGTCACCTTCGATATCGATGCGATCCATCAAGTCGATGCGCTGCGGGTCGGTCACCAGGTCGTCGGCGAAGTCGCCGAGATCCAACCCGAGCCCGCCGCCGCCCAACAGGGCGGCCGCCACCACGTACGGACCCGAGAACTGCGCCTGGTAGCCGGTGGCGGGCCGGCGCTTCATGTCGATCGGCTCGCCGATCGTTCTCACCGTCGGCGACGCCACCCCCACCCTGACCCGTGCCACTGCGGCAGGATCGAGCCCCCGGGAGCGCAGTTCGATCATGGCGTCGGCGGCAGCATGCGTGAAGTGGTTGGCCGGGTACGGCTTGAAGAACACGCCAGGCACCTCCCACCGCTCACCGAGGCCGTCGGTGACCGCGGCGGCATCGAAGACGCCATGCAGGAACGCCTCGAACAGCCCGAAGCGTCCCTCCAACGCGGTCGGCGGGCCGGTGACCCCCACCGCGGCGAGGGAGGCAGCGACCACCCCGGAGTGGGCAGCCCACCCGCAGTGCATCCGCTTGACGGTCCCCCCGGTGCGGTTGCCTTCGATCACTCCCGACGCCATCGGCATCGCCGCCTCGATGGCGTCGACGATC
>CAZCRP010000302.1:0-3810 GCA_964501055.1 uncultured Acidimicrobiaceae bacterium | reverse complement strand
GGTGGCGAGCGAGGTCGTGCGGCTCCATCGTGCCAGGGCCGCGGCCAGCGGCAGGGCGCTCGGGCCGGACACTCCCTGGCAGCGGGAGATGGAAGGGTCGTTCCCGTACGAGGAGACTCCCGACCAGCTCACGGCCATCGGCGACGTGAAGCAGGATCTCGAGACGGATCGCCCGATGGACCGGCTGATCTGCGGCGACGTCGGTTACGGCAAGACGGAAGTCGCCATTCGGGCCGCGTTCAAGGCAGCGGCCGCCGGCACCCAGGTGGCAGTGCTCTGCCCGACGACCCTGCTGGCCCGCCAGCACTTCCAGACGTTCTCGGAGCGCTTCGCCGCCTACCCGGTGGAGGTGGCGATGCTCTCGCGCTTCCTCACCGCCAAGGAGGCCAAGGATGTGATCGCGCGACTCGCCACCGGCGAGATCGATGTGGTGATCGGCACGCACCGTCTGCTCTCCGAGGACGTGCGGTTCAAGGACCTGGCTCTGCTGGTCATCGATGAGGAGCAACGGTTCGGGGTGTCCGCCAAAGACGCCATCAAGCGGCTCCGGATCGGGGTCGACGTGCTCACGCTGACCGCCACGCCCATCCCCCGCACCCTGGAGATGGCGTTGACGGGCATACGCGAAGTGAGCCACATCCGCACTCCACCCGAGGACCGGCATCCCATCCTGACGTTCGTCGGGCCGTTCGACTCCCAGACCGTGTCCGCCGCGATACGCCGCGAGCTCCTGCGGGAAGGCCAGGTCTTCTACGTGCACAACCGCGTGCAGTCGATCGACCGGGCGGTGGCGCGTCTGCAGGAGCTGGTGCCCGATGCCAGATACGTGGTCGCCCACGGCCAGCTGTCGGAGGGAAGACTGGAGCAGGTCATGATCGACTTCTGGGACGGGAAGTACGACGTGATGGTGGCCACCACGATCATCGAGTCGGGCCTGGACCTGCCGCAGGTGAACACGCTGATCGTCGAACGAGCGGACCTGCTCGGCCTCGCCCAGCTCTACCAGTTGCGTGGGCGCGTCGGCCGCTCCGACCAGCGCGCCTACGCCTATCTGTTCCATCCCACCGATCAGTCGCTGAGCGAGGAGGCGCATCGCCGCCTGGAGGCGATCGGCGAGGCGACCGACCTCGGGTCCGGCTTCCAGCTGGCGTTGCGCGATCTAGAGATCCGGGGGGCTGGTTCGATCCTCGGCGAGGTGCAGTCCGGTCACATCAGCGCAGTCGGCTTCGATCTCTACACCGAACTGGTGGCAGAGGCAGTCGACGAATTGGAGGGAAGGGAGACGATCCCGCGGGAGGCCGAGGTCCGGATCGACCTGCCCGTCGACGCCCACCTCCCCGAGTCGTATGTGGCCGACCAGTTGCTCCGGCTCGAGGCCTACCGGCGGCTGGCGCTCGCCGGCAGCGAGGAGGAGGTCGACGATGTCGTGATCGAGTGGGAGGACCGGTTCGGCGAGCTTCCCGCACCGGCCCGTGCGCTGGTCGAGATCGCACGGCTGCGGGTCGAGGCGCTCCGCATCGGCTTGACGGAGATCGTCGCGCTCAAGGATGAGATCCGGCTGGCGCCGGTCGACCTGACCGTCAGCCAGGAGGTTCGCCTCCAGCGGCTCGCACGGGGATCGGTGCTGCGGGCAGCCGAGGGCGTCGTGTTCCTGCCGGCTCCCCGGCCCGTGGTGGCGGGACTGCTGGAGTTCCTGCGGGCCATGTGGCCGGTGGAGGCGGCGTCGGTGATGACGAATCCCGCACACCCCTAGACTCCCGTGTTCACCTAGCTCGAGGTTTCCCTGTGATGAAGACCACCCTGCGCATCGCCGCGCTCGGCCTCCTGTTCGCCGCCTGCGGCGGGTCGGGGGCGGTTGTCGCGACGGTCAACGGAGCCGAGGTGTCGGTCTCCGACGTCGAGGAGCTGTACCGAGCCAGCGCGGGCGTGGTCCCCGCCGACCAGTTCGCAGACAACCTCCTCAACACCATCGTCGAACTGATCGTGATCCAGGTGGCGGGCAGTGACTTCGGCATCTCGTTCACCGATGAGGAGATCGAGGGACGCCGGGCCGAGCTCGAGACACAGATCACCAGCCAGACCGGACTCAGCTACGAGGAGTTCCTCGACACCAACGGCTTCACCGATCGGCGGATCTACCGGATCGCCCACCAGCAGCTCGTCGCAGAGGCCGTCGAGTCCGCGCTGCTGGCGCGCGCGGGGACAATCTCCGAGGAAGATCTGCAGACCCGCTACGAAGCCAGCACCTTCGACCTGACCGAGGCGTGCGTGAGTCACATCCTGGTCGCCACCGAGGAGGAGGCGCTGGCCGCCAAAGAGCGGATCGACGGCGGCGAGACGTTCGCCGAGGTGGCGATGGACGTCGGTACCGACGGCACCGCGCCCGATGGCGGGGAGCTGGGCTGCGGGCGCCTGAGCCAGTACGTGCCGGAGTTCGCCCTCGGGGCGGTCGAGGCTCGGCTGAACGAGACGACCCGGCCCGTCAGATCACAGTTCGGCTACCACCTCATCCTCGTGACCGAGCGCAGCACGATTCCCTTCGAGGAGGCCGAAGCCGACCTGCGCGCCTCGCTGGAGGCCGAGCGTCGCGGCGCCCTCGTCCAGGATTGGCTGCTCGACGTGGTGTCTGATGCCGAGGTCACCATCGACGAGCGGTACGGCACGTGGGTGTCAGAGCCGTTCCCGGACGTGCTGCCGCCGACATGATCGACATCGTCGGGCTCGGGCCCGGCGACCTGGCACGGGTCACGCCGGCCGTGGCCAGGTTGCTGACAGACCCGGACCGGACGGTGATCGTGCGCACGCTCGAGCACCCCGCTGCCCGACAATTGGCGGCCAGGCGGGATGTGATCACCTGTGACGACCTCTATGCGGACGCCGCCACCTTCGACGACGTCTACGAGGCCATCGCCGACCGGGTGCTGGCGGCCATCGACCCCGTCTACGCGGTGCCCGGCAGCCCGACGGTCGGCGAGTTGGCGGTGGCGAAGATCCGCCGGCTGGCCGACGCCGTCACCGTGCACCCGGCCGAGTCCTTCCTCGACGTCATCTTCGCCCGCTTCGACGTCGATCCGCTCGCCGACGGCTTCCAGTTGCTGAACGCGCACGACCTGCCGGCGGTGCTCGTGTTCGACGTGCCCACCGTCATCGGGCAGCTGGATCGGCCCGAGATCCTCGCCGACGCGCTGGCGCGCCTGGACCGGGCGCTCCCCGAGGAGGCGGTGGTCTGGCTGGTCTCCGGCTTGGGAGCCGACGACGAGGTCGTGGTGGCGGCTCCGGCGGCGGAGCACGATCCGCGGCGGGCGGGGCTGCGCACCTCGCTGTTCGTCCCGGCCACGGACGGCGGCGTCGTCGGCGTCATCCACACGATGCG
The DNA here is from genome assembly GCA_964501055.1 of uncultured Acidimicrobiaceae bacterium. Classification (GTDB taxonomy): domain Bacteria; phylum Actinomycetota; class Acidimicrobiia; order Spongiisociales; family ZC4RG35; genus DATHWB01. The sequence continues at coordinate 437 of CAZCRP010000302.1, read as the reverse complement.
ACGGCTGCGGCGGGAATGTCCGTGGGACAGGACGCAGACCCACGAGACCCTCGTCCGCCACCTGCTGGAGGAGACCGCCGAGCTGGCGGACGCCATCGCCGCCGTCACCGCCGCCGGGGAGGACGTCGGCGCGTTCGCCCATGTCGAGGAAGAACTGGGCGACGTCCTCTTACAGATCCTCTTCCATGCGGCCATCGCCGAACAGGACGGCGCCTTCGACATCACCGATGTGGCAGAAGCGCTGCGCCGCAAGCTGGTGCGTCGCCACCCCCACGTGTTCGGCGACGTCACGGCCGAGGACGCGGCGACGGTGAAAGCGAACTGGGACGACATCAAGGCGGCCGAGAAAGGGGAGCCGGCCTCGGGGTCGGCGCTGGACGGCGTCCCTGCCGCCCGGGGAGCGCTTCGCCAAGACGCGCGAGCTCGTCGTGAAGCAC
>CAZCRP010000301.1:0-3822 GCA_964501055.1 uncultured Acidimicrobiaceae bacterium | reverse complement strand
CTGCCGCAGCCACGACGACCGTCACGACGACCGTGGCGCCGACGACCGTGGCGCCGACGACCACGCTCGAGTCGCCGTTCCCTGTGACCATCGACTCAGGTGGGATCACCACGATCATCGAAACCATGCCCAGGGCGATCGTCTCGCTCTCGCCGACCGCCACCGAGATGTTGTTCGCCGTGGGCGCGGGGGGCCAGGTGGTGGCGGTGGACGAGTACTCCTACTACCCGGACGAGGCCCCTGTCACCGAACTGTCCGGATTCTCGCCCAACCTCGAGGCCATCGTCGGTTACCGACCGGACCTGGTGGTCGTCAGCGACGACATCAACGGCATCGTCGGGGCGCTCGCCGCGGTGTCCATCCCGACGCTGGTGCTGCCCGGCGCCGTCGTCGTCGATGACGTGTACGAGCAGATCAGAACGGTGGGTCACGCCACCGGTCACGCCGACGAGGCGGAGGCGGTGGCAGCTGCGTTGCAGTCCAGGGTCGAGGCCCTCGTCGCCGCCATCGACACCTCAGCGGAGGGCCTGACCTACTACCACGAGCTGGGGAGCGACGGGGGCGGCTCGTTCTACTCGGTGACGGCGTCGACGTTCATCGGAGAGGTGTACGCCGCATTTGGTTTGGAGAACATCGCAGATCCGGCCGACGCGGACGGATTCGGCTATCCGGTGCTGTCGGTCGAGTTCATCATCGAGGCGGACCCTGACCTGATCTTCTACACCAGTTGCTGTGGAGACACGCCCGAGTCGATCGCCGCCCGCCCCGGATGGGACTCGATCGCGGCAGTACGGCGGGGCGCGCTGGTCGAAGTGGACGACGACGTCGCCTCCCGCTGGGGACCGCGCCTCGTCGAGTTCTTCGAGATCGTCGCCGGGGCGTTGGGGGAGCTCCCCTGATGGCCCTGGCCTCGGTCGGACCGACCCGTGTGAGGCCGGTGTTCGTCGTTGTCGGCGGCGTCGGACTGCTCGCGGCGCTGGCGGCGGGCGTCCTGATCGGGCCGGCGGGTCTGTTGCCCGGCGTGGCCCTGGGCGCGCTGTTCGACTGGGTGCCGGGAGTCGACGGCTCGGCCATCACCCCGGTCCATCACAGCATTCTCTTCTCGTGGCGGCTCCCCCGCGTGGTGCTCGGCGCGCTGGTCGGCGCCAGCCTTGCGATGTCGGGGGCGGCCTATCAGGGGGTGTTCCGCAATCCGCTGGCCGATCCCTATCTCCTCGGAGCTGCCGCCGGCGCGGGACTGGGTGCCACCATCGCCATCGTGAGCGGGCTGCGCGGGGTGATACCGCTGGCGGCGTTCGCCGGCGCTCTGCTGGCAGTGGCCATCGCCTACGGGCTCGGACGGATGGCAGGAGGCAGGACCGGTGCCGCCATCATCCTGGCGGGCGTCGCAGTCGCCGCCTTCCTCACTGCCGCCCAGACGTATCTCCAGCAACGCAACACGGACACCCTGCGGGAGGTGTACGTGTGGATCCTCGGCCGGCTGTCCACGAACGGTTGGAGCGACGTCCTGACGCTGCTGCCGTACGCGGTGATCAGCGGGGCGACGATCTTCTCCTTGCGCCGCAGTCTCGACGTGCTGGCGGTGGGTGACGAGGAGGCGGGGACCCTCGGCCTCCCCGTCTCCCGGATCCGGCTGATCCTGGTGGTGGCGGCCACGCTCGCCACCGCGGCGGCGGTCTCGGTCAGCGGTCTGATCGGCTTCGTCGGGATCATCGTCCCGCACCTGGTGCGGCTGGTCGCCGGCTCGAGCTACCGGGTCGTCGTCCCGTTGTCGATGGTGTTCGGAGCGGCATTCCTGGTGATCACCGATCTGGGTGCGAGGACGATCCTCAGCCCGGCCGAGCTTCCGATCGGCGTCGTCACCGCCTTCCTGGGAGCACCCTTCTTCCTGCTGGTGCTCCGCCGCTCGCGGAGGGCGGTCGAATGAGCGTCGTCCTCGGCATCCGCGGTGTGTCGGTGATGCTCGGTGGCGAGAGCATCGTCCACGGGATCGACCTGTCGATCGAGGAGGGGGAATTCGTCGGGATCGTGGGGCCGAATGGCGCCGGCAAGACCACCCTGCTCAGAGCAGTGACCGGGGCGGTCCCGTACTCCGGTGAGGTCGAGATCGGCGGGGCGCAGTCGTCGCTCCTTCGGCGCGCGGCGCGCGCCCGGGCGGTGGCCATGGTGCCGCAGCGCCCGCTCGTCCCGCCCGGCATGGTGGTGTTCGACTACGTGTTGTTGGGCCGTACTCCCCATCTGCGGCTACTGGCATCCGAGTCGCGTCGCGACATCGAGGCCGTGCTCGGCGCCCTTCGCTCCCTCGATGTCGAGTCGTTGGCGGGACGGGAGATGACCTCGCTGTCGGGGGGCGAGATCCAGCGGGTCGTGCTGGCGAGGGCGATCGCCCAGGGGTCGCCGTTGCTGCTCCTGGACGAGCCCACGAGCGCCCTCGACGTCGGACACTCGCAGCGGGTTCTCGGACTGGTCGATGCGATGCGACGATCGTGCGGCTTGACCGTGCTGGCCGCCATCCACGACCTGACGCTGGCCGCCCAGTTCTGCGACCGGCTGGTGCTGATGGCCGGCGGAGCAGTCGTCTCGCAGGGCCGGCCGGTGTCGGTCCTCACCGAGAGCTCGATCCGCACGCACTACGGGGCCACGGTGCGGATCTTCGACGAAGGTGATGGACGGGTGGTCGTGATACCGAGGCGCGAGACAGGCCGGGTCGATACTGGGCCGCCCCCGGCAATGGAGCAGCGATGACAGAGAAGACCCCACCGGTCGAGCCGCCCGCCAAGGCCACTGTCCGCGCCCCCTCGCTCGTCGTGGTCAACACCGGTGACGGGAAAGGCAAGAGCACCGCCGCGTTCGGGATCATGATCCGCGCCGTCGCCCGGGGCTGGAAGGTGGCGGTGGTGCAGTTTCTCAAGTCGGGCGACTGGAAGGTGGGGGAAGAGGCGATCGGTCGCCGGCTGGGAGTGGACTGGTGGGCCCTGGGCGACGGATTCACGTGGGAGTCGAGCGAGCTGACCGAGTCAGAGGCGATCGCCCGCGAAGCGTGGGCGTTCGCCGCGGACAGGATCCGCTCCGGCGACTACGACGTGGTGATCCTCGACGAGATCACCTACCCCATGAATTGGGGCTGGATCTCGACCGAGGAGGTCGTCGATGTGATCCGTCACCGCCCTGCGACCGTGAACGTCGTCCTCACGGGTCGTGACGCGCCTGCGGAGCTGATCGACGTCGCGGACACCGTCACCGAGATGGTCAAGGTGAAGCACCCGTACGACGAGGGTGTCATGTCGCGGCGCGGCATCGACTTCTGATGCCCTACACCTTCCTCACGGGAGGGGCGCGGAGCGGCAAGTCGTCGGCCGCGGAGCGTCTGGCGATGGCGTCAGGGGATCCCGTCACGGTGGTCGCGACCGCCGAGCCGCGGGACGACGAGATGGCGGTCCGCATCACCCGCCATCGCGCCACCCGACCCGTGGAGTGGGAGACGGTGGAGGAGCCACGGGAGCTGGACGCCGCCATCCGGGGGGTGGCGGCGGGTCGGTTCGTGATCGTGGACTGCCTGACGCTGTGGGTGGCGAACCTGCTCGACGCGGCGGACGACGCGGTCGTGGAACGGACCTCGGTCGTCGTCTCCGAGCTCGCAGCCCGGCAGGGCGGGGCGGTGGTCGTCTCGAACGAGGTGGGTGACGGGATCGTTCCCGCCGACGCCCTCGCCAGGCGGTACCGGGCTCTGTTGGGGGTGGTGAATCGGCTGGCCGCCGCCTCCGCCGCCCGTGCCTACCTGTTGGTGGCCGGTCGCGCGGTACCGCTGGAGCGGCCACCAAC
>CAZCRP010000300.1:0-3838 GCA_964501055.1 uncultured Acidimicrobiaceae bacterium | reverse complement strand
GGCGGATGCGGTCGCCGCGCTTCGCGAGTGGGATGCGACCAGTGGCGGGCAGGTGTCGGTCGGCCTGTTCCGGGACGACCGCCTGGTCGGTGCCCTGGCGCTGATGCCCGACGGTCCCGGCAGCGCCGAGCTGGCCTACTGGATACGGCCGGAGGAGCGGGGCCGTGGGCTGGCAGTCCGGGGCCTCCAGGCCTTCACCGGGTGGGCGCTCGAGGCCGGTGGGCTCAAGCGGGCCTGGCTGGAGATCGACCCGGCCAACACGGCGTCACGGCGGGTGGCCGAGCGCTCCGGATACCTGTACGAGCAGCTGCTCACTGATCACTGCCGCGCCTGGACGCGCGACGATCCCGCGGTCGACGAGCGGCACGACTGTGAGATCTGGGTACGCCGCCAATAGGGTGGCGGCATGGCCGGCTGGCACGACGTTCGGCGGATGACCGCGGCGCTTCCGGAGACGTCCGAGGGTGCCTCGCACGACGGAGTCGTGGCCTGGCGGGTTCGCACGAAACTGTTCGTCTGGGAGCGGCCGTTGCGTCGCGCCGACCTCGAGGCGCTCGGCGACGCCGCACCGGACGGGCCGATCCTCGGGGTGCGGGTGCCTGACGTCGGTGTGAAAGAAGCGCTGCTGGCCGAGCTACCTGACGTCTACTTCACCACGCCCCACTTCGACGGCTACCCGGCGATTCTCGTCCGCCTCGACCAGATCCCGGTCGGCGAGCTTGAGGAGATCATCACCGAGGCCTGGCTCACGCAGGCACCGAAGCGGTTGGCCACGGCCTATCTCGCCGAGCGCGACGGCTGACCGGGTGCGGGCCGGTCAGGGCAGGTCTCGGACGTTCCAGACCACCTCCCCGCGGTCGTCCCAGGTGCTGTGGTGGCGCCGGAAGCCGATCTTCTCGAGCACCCGGAACGATGGGCCGTTCCACGCACGCACGGTCGACCACAGCCGCCGCCGACCGGTCGAAATCGCGGCATCCAGTACTGCGGACGCCGCCTCCGTGGCGTACCCGCGGCCGTGGGCCTCGCGGAACAGCTCGTAGGCGATCTCCGGCTCGTCGAGGCTGGCGCGCCCGACGATCAGCCCGCAGTACCCGATGTGGTCGCCCTCGTCCTTCCGGCGAAGGGTGAGCAGAGCGATCCCGGTGTCGAACGCCTTGGCCCGCTGCTCGAGCATCTTGGCGTGAGCGGCCTGCGGAGTCGGCCTGTCGACGCCGCGTTCAGCGACGAGTTCGCGGTACCAGCCCGCATCGGACTCCTTCCAGAGCCGCAAGGCGAGTCGTTCTGTCTCCAGTTCGAGCGGCATCGGCGTGAAGCCCGCCATCGAATCACCTCCGTGAGTGGCCGCCGTGCGGGTCAGCGGTGCTGGACGATCTGGATGGGGTTGCCGTCTGGGTCGGCGAACCAGGCGATCAGCAGGCGGCCCAGCCAGTCGTGCGGCGGCTTGAGCACGGTGACTCCGCCGGAGGCGAGGGCTGTGAATGCGGCCTCGGTGTCATCGGTCCACAGGACTACGGCCGCCCGCTGGCCCCGCGGTAGCGGGTCGAGGCCGTGGTCGTCGCGGGTGGACGCCACCGAGGCAATGCCGATCTTGTAGCCGTCGAGGACGAGGTCGACGTGGATCGGCTCACCCTCGGTGGGCACCCGGAAGGTCTCGGTGAAGCCCAGCTTCGCGTAGAAGGCCGCTAGGCGCGGCACGTCGTCGCTGAACAGGATGACCTGGGGGCTACTGAACACGGAACCGAGGTTATCCGGACCGATGCGCGGGGAAGGCCGGGGGAGAGGTGGAAGGCGGATAGCCTGGCGATGTGGGGGTAGAGGACCTGACAACCGAGGAATTCACGCGCTTGTACGGTCCATGGGCAGGGCGCACGCCGGCCGATGCCGCCGAGTTGATGGCCGGCTACCCGGGAATCTGGTGGATCGCTGGGGGATGGGCCATCGACGCTTTCACCGGCATCGAGCGCGACCATGACGACATAGACGTGAGTGTGCTGGCCGGTGAGCTGCCGATGCTCCGCGGTCAGCTGGCCGGGCGGCTGCACGTCTGGGCGGCCACGCGGGGCTCGCTGAGTCCGCTGCTGCCCGACGTGGACCCGGCCGGCGCGGCGTCCGACGTCCTGCCGGACGGCTGCAAGCAGTTGTGGACACGCCGCAGCGCCGTCGACCCGTGGGAGTACGACATCCTGCTGGCACCCGGCACAGCGGAGTTGTGGGTGTACGCCCGGGACGACGCCTTCCGGATGCCCATGTCCGAGGCGTTGTGGCAGCACAATGGCGTCCGCTACCTCCGCCCGGAGATCCAGTTGCTGTACAAGGCGAGCCGGCGGCGAGCCAAGGATGAGGCCGACTTCGCGGCGACCCTGCCGTATCTCGACAAGAACCGGCGCCGCTGGCTGCGGGTCGCCCTGCAGAAGACGCTGCCGGACCATCCCTGGCTGGATCGCCTGACGAGCTGACCACGGCTATTCGCCGGTGAGCCCGTCGACCGACTCGCGGATCAGGTCGGCGTGCCCGTTATGCCGCGCGTACTCCTCGACCATGTGGCACAGGATCCACCGCAGGCTCGGTGCACGCCCGTCGGGCCAGGACCGGCGCGCAGGCTGATCGAGACCACCGGCGGCCAGCGCCTTGGCGGTCAGTGAGCGGGAGGTGGTCACCGCGTCACGCCAGAGCGCGAACAACTGCTCCGGCGAGTCGTCGGCCGCGGAGTTCCAGTCCCAGTCGACGTCGGCGTTCCAGTCGACCGAGTCCCACGGCGGCTGTGGATCGTGTCCGTGCAGTGCGCGGGAGAACCAGTGGGACTCGACGTAGGCCAAGTGCTTGAGCAGCCCGCCCAGGGTCATCGACGACGCGCCGACCGTTGCCCGGAGGCCCTTCTCATCGAGGTCGGAGCATTTCCACTCGAGTGTCGCGCGCTGGAAGTCGAGGAATCCGAGGAGCGTCGCCGCCTCGTCGGCCGCGACTGGCGGCTCCGGTCGTCCCTGCTCGTCTACATCCGTCATGGCCGGTGAGTCTAGGTGCGCACGCCAGGGCGGGAAAGGATCTATCGCCGAAGAGGATCCGGCGGGCCGCGGCCTGCCCGAACCGTGTGCGCAGCAGTGCGAAGGCGGTCGCCGCGGCACCGGATGTGTGCGTACGTGGGTCAGCCTCTGCAGAGCATGAGCCGCTCGCGGAATCTCGCACGCAGGGCGGCGCCGTCGTAGTGGCGCAACGTGTCCGGCCGTCCGGCTCGCAATGCATCGTCGAGGACGATGGCGGCGAACTCCGAAAGTCGCAGGCACGGATCGAGGCCACCGGCGGTGAGTGGGGAGACCGCGCCGGCCGCATCGCCCACGAGAAGTCCGTTGGCGCTGCTGATCCGACGCAGCAGGCCACCGATCGGCATCAGATGACCGATTCCATGTCGGTCCTCAGTGTGGTGGCCTGCCGCAGCAGCACCCTCATCACCACGAGCAACAGCACAATGACGCCTCCGACCAGCACCATGACAAACAACAGCAGGGGCAGTCCGGGATCGTCGGACTTAGCCATGACATAGGCGGACGCGCCGGCAATCCGGATCGGCGAGCACGCCAGTGAGCATGTGCTGAAGCCGGCCGGCGCCAGCTGAGTGCGACGGGCCGGAATCGAGAAGCGAGGGTCGCGGAAGCGAACTCCGGTGGTTCGACCGCCAGCCGCGGGAGTTGCTGAGCGGGGATCGGCGCGGGAGACTGCGGTTGTGCAAGACAACCGCTCGGCGCGTGCGGAAATCGTGAGCCCACAGCGCCTTCGAGACCTCGCAATGCTGCGCCGCGTTCGCGACCGGATCGACCGGGAGTACGCGCAGCCGCTGGACGTC
>CAZCRP010000299.1:0-3840 GCA_964501055.1 uncultured Acidimicrobiaceae bacterium | reverse complement strand
CGGCCGGCGGCCCGAACCGGCCCGGCTCGCAGCCGTAGCGTTGCATCCAGCCATGGACCTCGGCGTCGACCAGATCCATCGTCACCGAACTGGCGAGCATCTCGAAGACCACCTTGCGGGCGCGGTCCACCTTCGGGGAGGTGGTCTTCACATCCATCCCGTCCTCGACCACTCGCGAGCAGGAGGGGACCAGCGTCCGACTTCCTTCCACTTCGACGACGCAGACCCGGCACACGTTGACCGGGCTGAGGGTCTGCAGGTAGCAGAGCGTCGGCTGGTCCTGGCCTATCGCGCGACAGGCCTCGAGGATTGTCGAACCCTCGGCTGCGGCCACGGCGGTGCCGTCGACGGTGATCGTGACGGTCATCGCAGGATCCCGAGGTCGATGGCCGACCGGACGACCGAAGCCGCGGTGTGACCGAGGCCGCAGATTGAGGCGTCCTTCATGGCGCTGTCCAAGTCGTCGATCAGCGCGACATCGATCCCCGATCCTCCCGCCACCCGGGCGATTTCCTCTTCCACCCTGACCGTGCCCACCCGACAGGGCACGCACTGTCCGCATGACTCGTCGCGGAAGAAGCGGGCGATCCGACGGACGATGTCGACCATGTCCGTGCGGTCGTCGAACAGCATGATCACCCCCGAACCGAGCGACACGCCGGCGTTCCGGCTGTCCTCGAAGGTGAGCGGCATGTCCATCAGATCGGGCCGGATGAGCGAACCGGCGGCGCCTCCCAGCATGATGTGGCCAACATCGCCATGGGCTCCGCCCGCCAGCTCGATCACGGCCCCCAGCGTGGCCCCGAACTCCGCCTCGTAGACGCCGGGTCGGACGACGTCGCCGCTGAGACACCAGAGGCGGGTGCCGGTCGAGTCCTCGGTGCCGGTGGCAGCGAACGCCGACCCGCCCTCGAGCACGATCCCGTTGACGTTCACGAGCGTCTCCACGTTGTTGATCACCGTCGGCTTACCGAACAGGCCGTGGGTGGTCGGGAACGGCGGCTTCTGGCGGGGTTCCCCGCGGAAACCTTCGATCGAGTTGAAGAGGGCGGTCTCCTCACCGCAGATGTAGGCCCCCTGCCCGCGCCGAACCTCAATGTCGAACTCGAGTCCCGATCCCATCACGTCGGCCCCGAGCAGGCCTGCCGACCGCGCGTGGGCGATGGCGTGGCGGAGGCGGGTGGTGGCCCCCGGGTACTCGCCCCGTATGTAGATGAAGCCGCGCCGGGCGCCGATGCTCACGCCGGCGATGGTGAGCGCCTCGACCACCGCGAACGGGTCGCCCTCCATGAGCACACGATCCTTGAAGGTCCCCGGCTCGGACTCGTCCGCGTTGCACACGACGTATTTCTCGTCCCCAGCCTGATCGCGCACACCGCGCCACTTGACGCCGGTCGGAAAGGCCGCGCCACCGCGACCGCGCAGCCCGGCGATCGTGATCTCCTCGACCACTCGTTCCCCACCCAGCTCGACTGCCCGCGCCAGCGCGGCGTAACCCGTCGCCGCCCGGTAGGCATCGAGGGAAGTGGGGTCGACCGTCCCCACCCGCGAGAGCAGCGGTCCGCGGTGGACATGGGGGAGCGGCGTTTCGAACTCGGAGCCGTCGAGTGCGGCCCGTAGCAACTGCTCGTCGGCCGGCGTGACCACCTGATCGGGCGCACCGGCCCGCTGCACGAACGCCGCCGGTCTCCGGTCGCACTGCCCCAGGCACGGGCTCGACACCACGGCGTCGTCCTCCTCGAAGGCGGCGAGCAACTCGGTCGCTCCCGCGGTCCGGCAGGCCACGTCGTCGCAGACGTGGATGACGATGCCCGGCCGCGGCTCGGTCGACAGCAAGGCGTAGAACGTCGCCACCGAATACACCTCGGCGGGGGGGACGTTGAGGCGGATCGCGATGGCGTCAGTCGCCCCCCGGCTGATGTGCCCGATCTCCGACTGGACGGCGTCGAGGACCGGCAGCAACAGATGTCGGAGTGAGGTCCGGTCGGTGCGAATGACCCGGCCGTCGGTCTCCTCCACCGTGGCGGGTGGGGCCGCCGCCTCGATGACCGCCAACTCCTCACTGGTCGGGGTGGCGCCGATCAGCTTCAGATCCACGGGGCGCTCACACCTTCACCAACTTCTCGATCCGCACTGCCGTGGCTTTGAACTCGGCCGTGCCGGACTTCGGGTCCCACGCTTCGATCGTCAATTCGTTCACGTCGACGTCATCCGGATAGTGCACGGCCATGAAGGTCAGACCAGGTCGGAGACCGGGATCGATCCGCACGGGCGCCTCGATGGCTCCCCGCCGAGATGCGATCCGCACGGTCTCGCCCTGCTCCAGCCCCAGTCGCTCGGCGTCCTCGGGCGAGACGTCGATCGTCGCCCCGATACGCAATGGGGAGTCGAACCCGCCCGACTGCACGCCGGTGTTGTACCCGTCGAGATGGCGACCGGTGGTCATCCGCAGGGGGTAGTCCTCCGTCAGCCGATCGACGGGGGGAGAGTCCTCGACCGGGATGAACGGGGCAGGAGTCCCCACCTCATCCGACCAAAGCCTCGCATGGAGGAACTGCGAACCAGGATGCTCCTCATCGGGACAGGGCCACTGCAGGCCGCCCAGCTCGTCCAGCCGTCGGTAGCTCATGCCGGCATGAGCGGGAGAGAGCGAACGTAACTCGTTCCACGCTTCCTCAGCCGTCGGATCCCCCCACCCTCGACCCATGGCCGCGGCGAACATCGAGATGATCGTGATGTCCGTCTTCGCCTCCCCGGGGGGGACCAGTGCCGCGCGGACACGCTGCACCCGGCGCTCGGACGACGTCACGGTGCCTTCCGCCTCGCACCAGTCGGCGGCCGCGGGGAACACCACGTCGGCCATGGCGGCGGTCTTCGTGAGGAAGATGTCCTGCACCACCATGAACTCGAGCTTCCCGAGTCGCCGCAGGCTTTGCTCGGTATCGGCCTCCGACTGGGCGGGGTTCTCGCCGATGACGTACAGGCCCTTGAGCAGGTCGGCATCCATCGCCTCGAACATCTGCGTGAGGTGCCACCCGCGCTTGGCGGGGATCTCGCATCCGTAGACCGCCTCGAACTCGGCCCGCCGGGCGTCGTCCTCGACGTCGTGGAACCCCGGCAGCCGGTTCGGCAGCGCGCCCATGTCGCCTCCGCCCTGCACATTGTTTTGACCGCGGATCGGCACCAGACCCGACCCATACCGGCCGACATGACCCGTGAGGAGCGCCAGGCTGATCAGGGCCAGGACGTTGTCGGTGGCGTTGTGGTGCTCGGTGATCCCCAAGGTCCAGCAGATCTGGGCCGTGCCGGCGGTGGCGTAGGCGATCGCCGTCTCCCTGATCACCTCGCCGGGGATCCCGGTGATCGCGGCGGCCCGCTCGAGCGGGTACGCGGCGACGGTCCTGGCGTAGTCCTCGAAGCCGGTGGTGGCGTGGCGGATGAAGTCGTGGTGGGCCAGACCCTCGTCGATGATCACTTTCGCCATGGCGTTGGCCAATGCGATGTCGGTCCCGACGTCGATCCCCAGCCACACATCCGCCCACCGGGCAGTGTCCGACCGGCGGGGGTCGACGACGTACAGGCGCGCGCCATTGTGCACGCCCTTGAGGACATGATGGAAGAAGATCGGATGGGCGTTGCGGGCATTGGAACCCCAGAGGAGGATCAGGTCGGTCGTCTCGATCTCCTCATACGAACTGGTTCCTCCGCCTGCGCCGAGCGTCGCCACCAGACCGGTGACGCTGGGAGCATGTCAGGTGCGGTTGCACGAGTCGATGTTGTTCGTGCCGAGGGCGGTGCGAGCGAATTTCTGCGCCAGATAGTTCGTCTCGTTGGTCGCCG
>CAZCRP010000298.1:0-3865 GCA_964501055.1 uncultured Acidimicrobiaceae bacterium | reverse complement strand
CGTGTGATGAGGCTGGGAGTGCGAGCCGCCGTCGTGGCCGGCGTCATCGTCTCGGGTGACGTCGTCGTGGACGGGGCGGCCGGGACGGTGGCGAGGGTCGGGGTCGAGCCACCCGGCGCGCGCGGGCTAGCCGCCCCCGGTTTCGTCGATCTGCAGGTCAACGGCTTCGCCGGAGTGGACTTCACCGACGCCGAACTCGATGCCTACCGCGTCGTCGGTGCGGCCCTGGCAACGAGCGGCGTCACTTCCTATCAGCCGACGCTCATCAGTCTTCCCGAAACGGACAGCCTCGCGGCGTTGGAGCGGCTGGGACGCGCCATAGATGTGACACCGGGTCCGCGCATCTTGGGCGCGCACCTCGAGGGGCCATTCCTGTCCCGGGAGCGGGCGGGTGCGCACGATCCTGCTGCGATCGTGGAGCCGGATCTCGACCTTGCCGACCGACTGCTCGCGGCGGGACCAGTCAGCTACATGACCGTGGCCCCCGAGCGGCCGGGAGGACTGGAGTTGGTGTCGCACCTCGTGCGACGCGGCATCGTGACAGCCGTCGGTCATTCCGACGCCGAGGCGGCGGTCGCCCATCAGGCCTTCAACCGGGGGGCGAGGGCCGTCACCCATCTCTTCAACGCCATGCGCCCGTTCCATCACCGCGAGGCGGGGATCGGGATCGCCGCCCTGACACATCCCGGGGTGGTGGTGAGCCTCATCGTCGACGGCGTCCACCTCGCCGACGACACGGTCCGGTTGGCGGTGGCGGCGGCCCCCGGGCGTTTTTCCCTCGTCACCGATGCCATCGCCGCCGCCGGAGGAGGCGACGGCACCTACCAGCTGGGGAAGCTCACGGTGCAAGTGTCCGGCCACGAGGCGCGCCTGGCCGACGGGACCCTCGCCGGGAGCGTGCTCACCATGGATCTGGCAATCCGCAATCTGATCGGGCTGGGGATCGCACCCCTCGCCGCCATCGAAGCGGCAACGTCCGTGCCGGCCGGGCTGGTGGACCGACCGGAGCTGGGGACGCTCACTCCCGGCACCCCCGCCGATGTCGTGGTCTTCGACGACCAGTACCAAGTCGTCAGGACGTTGGTCGGCGGGCATGAGGCCTTCGCCGCCTGAGGGAGAGGAGGAAGAGGACACCCGTGGCAGCATCGTCTTGCGCCGGTCTATAGCCTCGCCGTGACAGGGAGTTAGTCGGCATGCGTCGATCGGTGCCACGTGTTGCAAGCCCAGGCGACGACCGGGTTCAGCCGGCCACCCGCTGGCTCGCCGCCTTCATCGTGCCGTTCCTGGTGGCAGCCTTCGCCATTCTCTATCTCCGCCCGCACGACACCGAGCGGCTGTTCGCCTGGGGGATCAGTCCGCCGTTGACGGCGATGATGCTGGGTGCCGTCTACCTCGGCGGGGCGTACTACTTCGTCAGGGTGTTGTTCTCGCCGACGTGGCACGCGGTCCAGATGGGACTGCTCCCCGTCACCGCGTTCGCCTCGCTGCTCGGGGTGGCGACGATCATCCATTGGGATCGGTTCACACCCGGTCACGTCTCCTTCATCGCCTGGGCGGGGCTCTACTTCACCGCTCCGGTGCTGGTGCTGGTCGCGTACCTGCGCAACCACATCGCCGACCCTCGCACGCCGCGCCCTGGCGACCCGCCGGTCTCGAGCCGGGCGAGAACGGCCTTCGGCATCGCCGGCACGGTCACCCTGCTCTTGGCGCTGACGCTCTTCGCCCAGCCGTCGCTCGGCGTCGAGTGGTGGCCGTGGATGCTCACGCCGCTCACGGCGAGAGTCGTCGGCGCGATTCTGGCGCTGGGCGGGGTCGGGATCCTGATCGCCGGCGAGCGGCGGTGGAGCGCCATACGGCTAATGGTCGAGACTCTGATCGTCATGCAGGCTCTCGTCCTGCTGGCTGCGGTGCTTCGACAGTCCGACTTCCGCAGCCCCGCGCTCGGTGTCGGGTTCACGGCCGGACTGGCAGCGGGCCTGGCGTGGACATCGATCTACTACTTCCGGTGGCGGAGGTGACACGCCCGCCGCTCGCCGCCCTGCTCGGACGCATGGACGGCCTGCTCGCCCCTCTCGTCGAGCACGGCGATGCCCGCCAGTACTTCCTCGCCACCTACATGCGGACGACGGCCGCCGTCGCCGCCGACATCGCCGCCGGCCACTTCGCTGACCCGGACTGGGCGGCACGCTGGGACGTGGCATTCGCCGGCCTGTATCTCGATGCCCTCGAGCGATGGAACACGACCGGCACCGCGCCGGGGCCGTGGCGGGTGGCGTTCGAGGCGGTGGAGGGAGTGCGCCTCCCACCGCTTCGTCACGTCCTGCTCGGCATGAACGCCCACATCAACTACGACCTGCCCCAGGCGCTGCTGGCCGTGATCACCGACGACGAATTCGACCAGCCCGACTTGGTGGAACGACGTCGCGCCGACCACGAGCACATCGACGACATCCTTTCGAGGCGGGTGCGCGAGGAAGACCTGGAACTGAGGAAGGTCGAGGGCCCGGGCGACCGCACCATGCTCGACGCGCTGCTCACACCCTTCAACCGACGAGCCGCCCGTCAGTTCCTGGCGGAGTCGAGGGCCAAGGTGTGGACCAACGCCTTCGCGTTGAGCGCTGCCCGGCGCCACGGGCGACTCGACGCCCGCCTGGCCGAGCTCGAGGAACTCTGCGCCCGCCGCGTGGCGGACCTGCGCGCGCCGGGACAGGTCGTGCTGCGTCTCGCCCGCCACGGATTCGGCGTCCAACTGGAACCATCGCCGTCCTAGGGCGACGTCGGCCCGTCCCCCGGTCCGCGGGCGCTACAAGAGGTCCCGGCGTCGGAAGGCAGCGAACCCGGCACCGACCAGTGCCGCCGCGATCGTGGTGAGGATCAGCAACGGCGCGGCCGAGATCGGTCCGGGTGGGGAGGGAACGTGGCTGAACGGCGACAGGTTGAGCGCCCACTGCGGGAGCTGGAGGATCTGGCCGAGCTGGCCCAGCAGGAGGAAGGCGACCAACGCCCCCCAGCTGAGTGAGGTCAGCCGGGGGGCGAACCCGTACAGGACGACCGCGATGCCGGTCACGACCCAGATGGCCGGCACGTGGAGCAGGGCGGCGCCGACCAGACTCAGCACTCGTCCGGGGATGTCACCTGCGATGACACCGTAGGTGATGCCGGCGGCGGTCCCGGCGACCGACATGATCAGGACCGGACCCAGGAGGGCGAACGCGACATGGCCGACCGCCCATTCGAGACGCGGGGTGGCGGTGGCGAGCACCGGCTCAGCTCGCAAACCCTCCTCTTCGGCCCGCAGCGTGAGCGCAGTGTCGATGGTGTAGACCGACACGATGAGCGCCATGATCCCCATCGCGGCACTGAAGAAGATGTCGGTCATCCCGCCCTGTCCGCCCACCAGCTCCATGAACTCCGCCAATTGGGGGTTCTCCTCGAACAGCTGCCTGATCGTGTCCGCCAAGCCGCCCCACACTGTCGCGAAGAGCCCGATGCTCACCATCCAGCCGATCAAGGCTCCTTGCTGCAGACGCCGGGCGAGACCGAGCGGAGAACCCAGCGCGCGTCCCGCCCCAGCCGGACCGGGTCGTGGCGGGATCAGGCCGGCACCCACGTCGCGCCGGGCGGAGACCGCGAACGCAATCGCACCGAGCGCCACAGCCACGACTGTGAAGAGCCCGGCCACCCACCACCGCTCCACCCCGAAGGGCTCCATCTTCGTGACCCAGCCGATCGGTGACAGCCAAGACAGCCAGCCCACGCCGCTGCCCTGCCCGCCGTCCCCGGCCATGCGGAGGGCGAAGAAGATGCCGATCGCTCCCCCGGCGATGCCCCGCGCCCCGCCGGCACTGCTGGCCAGTTGCGCGGC
>CAZCRP010000297.1:0-3926 GCA_964501055.1 uncultured Acidimicrobiaceae bacterium | reverse complement strand
GAACCCAGGGTTCAGGAGTACCGCCGCGGTAGCTGGGAGCCCACGGTTCACCGCCTTCGCGCCCATCGCGACGAACCGTGGGCTGTGGGATACCGTGGCGGTAGCTGGGAACCCAGGGTACGTGGAACCCCCTCACGGGGTGAGGGCGGTGGCGGCGCGGTGGAAGACCGAGTCGAGCATGGGCTCTGTGAGGCGGCCGGTGAAGGTGTTCTGCTGGCTCGGGTGATACGAGCAGAGGAGCAGCGGTCCGTCGCGCAGTTCGACCTCCAGTCCGTGACCGAAGCGGGGCTTTGGCACCGGCCGGCGCCACCCCAAGCCTCCCGCCATGCGGAGCACGGTGTCGTATGCCACGCCGCCCAGTGCGACGACCACCTCCACCGAGGGCAGCGCCCGCAGCTCGGCCATCGTCCATTCGAGACACACCGCAAGCTCGCCGGCTGTGGGTGAGTTCCCGGGCGGCGCGCAGTGCACCGCCGCCGTGACGAAGACGTCGGTCAGCGTCAGTCCGTCGTGGCGATGACTCGAGGTCGGCTGGTTGGCGAAACCGGTCCGGTGCAGCGAGCCGCACAGCCAGTCCCCCGACCGGTCACCGGTGAACATCCGGCCCGTGCGGTTCGCACCATGGGCAGCCGGCGCCAGCCCGACGATCGCCACCCGCGCCGTCGGGTCGCCGAAGCCGGGTACCGGACGCGCCCAGTAGACCTCGTCACGAAACGCCGCCCGCTTCTCCCGTCCCACTCGCTCCCGCCACTCCACCAGCCGGGGACAGCGCCGGCACGTGACGAGGTCGGCGTGCAGTTCGGCCAGGGTCACGCCGGGTCGAGGGCGTCGACGGTGACGTTGGAGAAGGCATTCCACAGCATCCAGCCCAAGCCGAACGCCTCGGCCGAATCCGTCTGGGCGCGCACCTGCTCGGCGGTGTAGCCGAAGTCCTGCAACCAGGGGCGGATGACCGTCCCCCGCTCGAGACGGCGCACACCGTCCTGCAGCGCCCGGTACACCATCTCGCCGGGATGATCGACCGGACGGGCAAAGCCGTACCAGTCCGCCGAGTAGTGGCTCGGATAGAGCATCGGCGAGACCACGTCGAGCGCGTCGGCCATGACCTCCCACTGCTGGCCGATGCCACCGTCGTCACGGGCGGTGGTGATGAAGCCGAAGATGTCGGCCGCGACGGCGCAGCCGTGCGGGTGCAGCACAGAGCGGGCCTCGAGCAGGAACGACTCGATGGTGGCCACCCTGGTCTCCGGATCCGAGCCGCCGTCGAAGACCACGGTGTCGGGAAGCCCGTCCGGGTAGCGCACGTAGTCGAACTGGATCTCGTCGACCCCGAGCTGGCACGCCTCGACCGCCAACGACAGGGCGTAACCGCGTGCCTTCGGGTCGGTGGGATCGAGGAACCATTGGCCCCCCTTCCCGTACGGCCCATCGGTGGCCGTGTTCCAGGCTGCGATCTCGGGGATCCGATGGGCGGCCAGCGGATCCTGGAAGGCGACGATGCGACCGATCAGATACAGCCCGCGGGCGTCCACGTCACGGACGATCTCGGCCAGGTCGTAGAGGGGATAGACCGCCCGCGCCTCCGCCGCCACTCCGACCGCGGTGTCGTAGTAGATCAGCCCGTACTCGTCCTTCAGATCGAGCATCACGCCGTTGAGGGCGGTCGACTCCTTCAGATCGAGCATCGCCTTCCAGCGCACAGGGTCGCCGGCCACCTCCCCGGTCACGTGGACGGCTTTGACGATGCGCGGCTCGATCTCGATGGTGCGCTCGCCCAGGCCGCCGTCCCACTCGAAGTCGCCGAAATGCCACGCAGGGCGCCACACCCGCACCTCGCCGGGTTCGGCCAGACGCACGGTGAACGATCCGTCCGAGCCTGACACCCCACTCCCCTGTCCCGATTCGACGTACACCCCTTTCACCGGCCTGCCATCGGGGTCGGTCACCACGCCGCGCAGCATGTGCGGCATCAACCGCACCGTCGTAGCCGAGTCCACCGTCGGGTTCGTCGCCGGCTGCGGGAGGAACCCGGCCGCCTCGACCATCACCACGCCGCCGCGTGGCCAGGCGAAGTCGGCCACTCCGGACTGGTCCGTGGCCGCCAGTTCGTCGCCGTCCGCCCGCAGCACCGCGCCGGAAACCGGGACACCGCGCTCGTCCACGACCACCAGCGTCGCCGCCCGCTCGGGACCGAACGCGGCGAACGCCGCCCACCCCGCCCACAGCAGGGTGACGACGAGGAGAACCCGGAGTTGTTGGGGTCGTTTCGCCACGAGGGCCGAAGTGTACGGAGTGCGTCGACTAGGAGAACCCGGCAGAAAGTCGATTGCGGGGGTCACGGGGCGGTGATACGTTGGCTGCGGGTGTCGCGGTACATCCCGGTCGGTTGTACCGGGCATCCGGGTGGCACGGCCATCCGCGGAGCGAACGAGTGCGGGACGATCGATGGGGGTTTTCGTGTCCGACCGCCATGCAACTGCATCCGACACCATCGGCATGTACCTCGACGAGGTCTCGTCCCATTCGCTCCTCACCGCCGAAGACGAGATCCGCCTGTCTCGCACGATGGAGCACGGCCGGCGGGCGGCGTTGCGTCTCGAGACCGAACCCGACCTCGACCCCGAGGAGCAGCGCCGCCTGCGACGCATCGTCGAACAGGGGGATGAGGCCAAGATGGCCTTCATCCGGGCGAATCTGCGGCTCGTCATCTCGATCGCCAAGCGCTATGCGGGTCGGGGCCTGGATCTCCTCGACCTGATCCAGGAGGGGAACCTCGGTCTCATCCGGGCAGTGGAGAAGTACGACTGGAAGAAGGGCTTCAAGTTCTCGACCTACGCCACGTGGTGGATCCGCCAGGCGATCAGCCGCGGCCTCGGCAACGCGGCCCGCACCATTCGCCTGCCCGTGCACATGGTCGACATCGTCCGCACGGTCCAGGACTCGCGACAGATCCTCTTCGAGTCGTTGCGTCGGGCACCGACCCTCGACGAGATCGCCGAGCACAGTGGCCTCGACCTCGACAAGGTGACGGCGGCCCTGCGAGCGCCCACGGACACCGTGTCCCTCGACCGCCCGGTCGGCGACGAGGGTGACTCCGAGCTCCACGAGTTCGTGGTCGACGTCGCGGCACCCGACCCCTTCTGGGAGACAGCCGAAACCGAGCGCCGCTCCCAGATGCTGTCGGCGCTGTCCTACCTCGACGACGAGGAGCGGACGGTCGTGGACCTGCGGTTCGGCCTTGCCGGAGACGACCCATGGACGATGTCGGCGGTGGGAAAGCACCTCGGGCTCACCCGGGAACGGGTGCGCAACATCGAGACCCGGGCGCTCGCCAAACTGCGTCATCCGTCCTGCGGCGTCGACCTGGAAGAACTCCTGTAGCCGGACCGCCGGCGGGTAACGTGACCGGCGATGCCATTCGACGACGTCACCAACCAAGCGATCGCGCTCATCGCGCTCTCCGGTGCGATCGGCGGCCTGCTGGGGGGACTGTTCGGCTCCCGGCACTCGAACCTGATCGGCGCCATCCTGGTCGGTGCCATCGGCGGCATCTCGCTCGGCGCCATCATGCGCATCGTCAACGTCGATCCGATCGTCGACGCCGGCGGCGGCTACAGCTGGGTGTGGTCGTTCATCGGCGGTCTCGTGCTCGGAGTCGCCGTGACCACCTCCAACCGCTGAGCCCGGGGCGGCCTCTCAACCGATGGCGCCTGCCTCGGCCATGTTCAGCTCGATCAGGCGGTTCATCTCCACCGCGTACTCCATCGGCAGTTCCCTGACGATCGGCTCGATGAACCCGGCCACGATCATCGACGTCGCCTGCTCCTCGGTGAGACCGCGGCTCATCAGGTAGAAGAGCTGTTCCTCTCCCACCTTCGACACCGTCGCCTCGTGGCCGATCTCGGCGTCGTTCTCCTCGATCTCCA
>CAZCRP010000296.1:0-3944 GCA_964501055.1 uncultured Acidimicrobiaceae bacterium | reverse complement strand
CTCCAGGTCCAAGTAGATGCTGGAGGTGTCGGCGGTGGGGAAGTCCCGGTGGTGCACGCTGCGCGGCGCGGCCGAATCCTGCTCCGCCACGAGCGCCTGATACAGCCGCTCGGTGATGAACGGCAGCACCGGGGCCAGCACCGCCGAGAAGGTGGTGAGCACTTCGTAGAGGGTGGCGAAGGCACCGAGCTTGTCGGCCTCGTCGGCGGCGGTGCGGGCTGCCCAGAACCGGCGGCGGGAGCGACGGACGTACCAGTTCGTGAGGTCGTCGATGAAGCCGAGTGTGGGGGGGATGACGTTGTAGAGGTAGTAACCCTCCATCTGCTCGTTCACGTCGGCGACCAACGACTGCAGCACCGACAGGATCCACCGATCCATCTCGGCCCGCTCGGCGACGGGCGGGGCGGACGCCAGGTCGGCGAGCGTGATGCCGTCGGCCCCGGCGTAGGTCGTGAAGAACGAGAACGTGTTCCACAGCGGCAGTAGCACGGTCCGCACCACCTGCTTGACGCCTTCCTCGGAGAAGCGGAGCGGCTCGGCCCGCAGCACCTGGGAGTTGATGAGGAACGCGCGGAGGGCGTCGGCTCCCGACGACTCGAAGATGGTGGCAGGGTCCGGGTAGTTCTTGAGGCTCTTCGACATCTTGCGGCCGTCTTCGGCGAGGATCATCCCGTTGACGACGCAGTTCTTGAAGGCGGGGGTGTCGTAGAGCAGCGTGGCCAGCACGTGCAGGGTGTAGAACCAGCCCCGGGTCTGGTCGAGGCCCTCGGCGATGAACTCGGCGGGAAACGCCCGCGCGAAACGGTCCTGGTTCTCGAACGGGTAGTGGATCTGGGCGTAGGGCATCGAGCCGGACTCGAACCAGCAGTCGAGCACCTCGGGGATGCGGGTCATCGTCCCGCCGCACTCCGGGCACGGCCAGGTGACCGGATCGACGAAGTGCTTGTGGAGGTCGTCGAGCCGAACGCCGGAGCGGGCGTACAGCTCGTCGATGGAGCCGATGCATTCGGCGTGGTCGCACGCGTCGCAGCGCCACACCGGAATGCACGAGCCCCAGTAGCGGTTGCGGCTCACCGCCCAGTCCCGCGCCCCTTCCAACCAGTTGCCGAAGCGGCGCGACCCGACGTAGGCGGGCACCCAATGCACTTCGTCGTTGGTCTCGACGAGGCGGTCGGTGTGGTCGGTGACCTTGACGAACCAGGTGGGGATGACCTTGTAGATGAGCGGCGTGCCGGTCCGGTAACAGAACGGGTAGGAGTGACGGATGCGCTCGTGACGGACCAGCGAGCCGTGTTCCTTCAGCAGCGCGATCAGCGTCTGATCGGCCTCCTTGATGTTGACGCCTGCCACTGGCGGCACCTCGTCGGTGAACTTGCCTTCGGCGTCGACCGGGTCGACGATGACGTCGAGGCCGGCGCCCGCCATGGCGGCGAAGTCGGCTTCGCCGTAGGCGGGGGCCATGTGGACGAGGCCGGTGCCGTCTTCGGTCGTCACCGAATCCGACTCGATCACCCGGAACACGCCCCGCTCCCGCTCGTGCTCGAAGAAGTCGAACGGCGGCCGGTACGAGACGCCCAGCAGGTCGGCGCCGCGGGCCAGGGCGGCGGGAGCGGGGTCGTCCTTCCAATAAGACGGGACACGGTCGGCGGCGATCCAGAAGCGGCCGTCCTCGTCGTCGATGCGGACGTACTCCAGGTCGGCGCCCACCGCGATCGCCAGGTTGCCGGGCAGCGTCCACGGGGTCGTCGTCCAGATGAGGAGGGAGTCGCCGGGCTCGACCGGCCCCCGACCCTCCACCACCTCGATCCTGACGGTGATCGAGGGGTCGTCGGTGTCGCGGTAGTCGAGGTTCGCCTCGAAGTTCGACAGCGAGGTGGTGGCGCCCCATGAGTAGGGGAGCACCTTGTAGTCCTCGTAGACGAGGCCCTTGTCCCACAGCTGCTTGAACACCCACCACACCGACTCCATGAAGTCGGTGTCCATCGTCTTGTAGTCGTCGTCCATGTCCACCCAGCGGCCCATGCGGCGCACCAGCAGCGACCACTCGTCGGCGGTCTCCTCGACCAGCGCCCGGCACGCCTCGTTGAAGGCGGCGATCCCGAAGTCGGCGATCTGCTTGGGGCCGGAGATGCCCAGCTGCTTCTCCACCTCCATCTCCACCGGCAGACCGTGGGTGTCCCACCCGAAGCGACGCTCCACCCGGTGGCCCTTCATGGCCCAGAAGCGGGGCACGACGTCCTTGATCACGCCGGCGAGGATGTGGCCGTAGTGGGGGCTGCCGTTGGCGAACGGCGGCCCGTCGTAGAAGACGTAGTCGTGATCGGCGGGGCGCATGTCCACCTGGGTCCGGAAGGCGTCGATCCGATCCCACAGGTCGAGGATCTCGCGCTCCATTCCCGGCAGGTCGGTACGGGGATCGACGCGTGTGAAATCAGACTTCTTGGACATGGTCACCGGAGGATACGACGCCCCCGCCGCGTTCTTAGCGGGGCAGCGCGTCAGAAGTGACGCGGATCGCAGACCAGAAGCGGGTTGCGGGGGATTTCCGGCCAAGATGGCGGGATGGAGCCGTGGATGCGCCCGACCGAGGACGGGTTCGAGATCGACGTGTGGGTCGTGCCTGGTTCGTCGCGGGACTCCGTCGACGGCCCCCACGGTGATGCGCTGAAGGTGAGGGTCACGGCTCCGGCCGACCGCGGGCGTGCCAACGAGGCCGTCGCCGCCCTTCTCGCCGCCCATTTCGACGCCCCCGTCACCCTCGTCGCCGGCCCAACCTCCCGCCGCAAGACCTACCGCGTTTTTAGCGGGGCAGCGCGTCAGAAGTGACGCGCGACGCAGACGAGAACCGGGCTGCGGCGCGCCTCCACCGGTCATGACCACCCTCAGTCGGGCGCCCGCCGACCCGTTTTGGTCTGCGCCGCGCGTCGAAAACGACGCGCCGCCCCGCTAAAAAACCGGGTGGCGGGAATTTGTGGGGGGGCGGCTAACGTTTCCGTCCGCCATGGCCCGTTCTCTCGCAAAGTCGACGATCAAGAAGTTCAAGAGCGAACTCGAATCCGAGCGCGAGCGGCTGATCAACGTGATCGCCGAACACGCCAAGGAGATGGAGGCCGCCCGCAGCTCCGAGACGGCCGCCGACCGCAGCTCCGACCCGGAGAACGCCGATGCCGGCTCGATGCGGCTCGAGTACGCCAAGGAGCTCTCGATCGAACGTAACGCCGCCGACCTCCTCCACAAGGTGGAACACGCTCTCCGCCGTATCGAGTCCGGCGGGTACGGCGTGTGCGAGGTGTGCGGCGAGGCCATCCCGGTCGCGCGGCTGGAGGTCCTGCCCTACGCCACCACGTGCGTGACGTGCGCCTCCAAGACCTGAGACGCAACCGGCTCCTCACTCTCGTCGCGGTCGCCGGACTGGTGGCTTTGACCGATCAGGTCACCAAGGCGTGGGCGGAACGGACCTTCGTCGGGGACCCCCGCGAGAGCATCCCGGTAGTCCTCCCGTTCACGTTCACCGAGAACACCGGCGCCGCCTTCTCCTTCTTCCAGAACGCCGGCCCGTTCCTGTCGGTGGCGGCGGTGGCCGCGCTCGGCATCATCGTCGCCGCGGTGTGGAATCCCCGCCCGGTGGCGGAGGTGGTCGGGTTCGCGCTCATCGCCGGCGGGGCGGTCGGCAACCTGATCGACCGGCTGACGCGGGGAGACGGACTCGTCGACGGCCCGGTGGTCGACTGGATCCAACTCCCGAACTTCCCCGTCTTCAATCTGGCGGACACCTCCATCACGTTCGGGGTGGCGGTACTGCTGTGGGTGTCGTGGCGGAACCGGTGACCTTCCCGGTGCCGGCGGAGCTCGACGGGGCGCGGGCCGATCGGGTGGTCGCCGTGCTCGGTGAGATGGCGCGGGCCGAGGCGCGGTCCTATGTCGACGCCGGCCTGGTGGAGGTG
>CAZCRP010000295.1:0-3950 GCA_964501055.1 uncultured Acidimicrobiaceae bacterium | reverse complement strand
GGCTTGGTAGGCCGTTACCCCACCAACTACCTGATAGGCCGCGACCCCATCTCGAAGCGCAAAAGCTTTCTTCCCTCCATCATGCGATAGAGAGAAGGAATCCGGTATTAATCCGGGTTTCCCCGGGCTATCCCAGTCTTCGAGGCAGGTTGGTCACGTGTTACTCACCCGTTCGCCGCTCCGTCATCCCGGTGGGTTACCCCTCCAGAATGCGTCGCTCGACTTGCATGCATTAGGCACGCCGCCAGCGTTCGTCCTGAGCCAGGATCAAACTCTCCATCGTACGTTCATGTTGTCCGGCCCGAGGGCCGTCCGACAATCCAGTCAATGTGAGTCATCCAAAGACCTCGGTCGCCGAACCGGTACGAGACCTGATCGGCATCCGAGGATTTGATGCTCTTTCGCTACTTGCTCCTGAACCCTCCGTCGATGTTCTCGTCGGAGGTTTCTGGTGCTCGCGCTCCGCCCGCAAGGGGTCGTCCGACGCAGGTTCCGAGGAACCCGGTCGATCCGCCGCCTCGGCGGTTCGGGGCGCGTGCTGACTTTTGGCACACTATCCAGTTGTCAAGGAGCCGCTGCTCCTTCGCCCAGCGTGGGCGAGTGCGTGCTTCGCCATGCTGAGGCGAGGCGACCGACCATGGTAGTCGGCGCTCGACGTTCGCACCAAATCGCCTGCGTGTTCCGAAGAACGCGCGTGCACTGTTGGAAGTGCACCGGCAGGCCGCGTGCGAAATATGGCCGACCACTCGGTCGGCGGAGGCGGAACTGTACCACCTCGGCATCGCAAGTCAATCTTGCAGCCGCAGGAACCGCCGCTTCCCCACCTGCAGCACCGCGCCCGCCAGCCGTGACCTGGCCACCTCCAACTCCTGCACCACGGCGCCGTCGATCCTGACCGCTCCCTGCTGCACCAGGCGGCGTGCCTCACCTCCGCTGGCAGCGAGCCCCGCCTCCCGGATCAGCCCCGGGAGCGAGACCGGATCGGCCGCCGGCAGCGGGTGGGAGAGCACGTCCTCTGGCACCTCGTGGCGGCGGTGAATCGTATCGAACTGGTCCTCGGCTGCCTGCGCCGCAGCTGGATCGTGATACAGCGAAACGATTTCACGGGCCAGCCGGCGTTTGGCGTCGTTCGGATGGAGCGAGCCGTCCTCCAAGCCTGCGACGATCGCCTCCACTTCGGCAACGGGTAACTCGGTGGCCAGTTCGAACCATTGCGGCATCAACTCGTCGGGGATGGACATCGTCTTGCCGAACTGTTCCTCGGGGGTGTCCGCCACACCCACGTAGTTCCCGAGGCTCTGGGACATCTTCTGGCGGCCGTCCGTTCCGACGAGCAGCGGCATCGTCAGCGCCATCTGCGGCTCCATGCCGTAGCCGCGCTGGACCTCACGGCCCATCATCAGGTTCCAGAGCTGATCGGAGCCCCCGAGCTCCACGTCCGCCGACACCGCCACCGAGTCGTATCCCTGCAGCAGCGGATAGAGGAACTCCATCACCGAGATCGGACTCCCCGTCTCGAGTCGTTCCCCGAAGTCGCTGCGCTCCAGCATCTGCGCCACCGTGGCCTTCGAGGTCAGCTCCAACAGCTCCGACATCTCGAACGAGCCGAGCCATTCCGAGTTGTAGCGCACCTCGAGCGGCTCTGGCAGCAGGACGCGTTGAAACTGCCCCAGCACGATCTCGGCGTAGCCCAGCACCTCGTCCCGCGACAACCGGCGCCGGGTGTCGCTGCGCCCGCTGGGGTCGCCGACCTGCGCGGTGAAGTCGCCGACGATGAGCACGGCGGTGTGACCCAGCTCCTGGAATTGCCGCAGCTTGCGGAGGACGACCGCCCAGCCGAGAGTCACGGCGGGGGCGGTGGGATCCAACCCCAGCTTGACTCGCAGCGGACGACCTTGCTCCAGCTTCAGCCGCAAGCCGTCGGGCGGCTGGCAGACGTCGACTGCGCGCATGAGCACGTCGAGTTGTCGTTGCACCGTCATTCGCCTTCCCCGTCCGGGCCGGGCGAGGTTACCGGGCCGGACGCCACCCACCGCCACAACCGATCGGTCGCCCGTGTGATGCCGACTCGCGGTGTCCTACGGTGTGGGAGGAGCCTCCCGGCCTCCAGCCGCACCGGACCCTCGCCCAGCACATCGAGCCCGTCGTGCTCTCCCGACACTCCGAGGGCCTGCGAGAGCTTGCCTGGGCCGTCACACAGGCGGTCGGTCCTCCCCCGCCGCTGCACCATGACCTCGTGTCCGATGAGTGGCACCCCGGCTCGCAGCAGGATGGCGCTGGCATCGTCGTCAGGGCCGACCGTCACGTTCATGCACCAGTGAATCCCGTACGCGCGGTACACGTAGAGCGTCCCTGGGCGGCCGAACATCGAGGCGTTGCGGCGTGTGGGCCCGCGGTACGAGTGGCTGGCCGGATCGGTGGACGTGTACGCCTCGACCTCCACGATGGCGACCGCCGTCGTCGCACCTTCGATCGTGGTGGTCAGCACCGCTCCGAGGAGCAGCGGAGCGACCTCGGGCGCCGGACGGTCGAGGAGGTCCCTCACTCCAGGAGGTGCAGGAGGATGCCCTTGAACGCGTGCAGGCGGTTCTCGGCCTGATCGAAGACCCGTGAGCGAGGCGACTCGATCACCGCCTCGGTCACTTCTTCACCCCGGTGGGCCGGGAGACAATGCAGGAAGATGGCCTCAGGCCCGGCGGCGCCCATCAGGCGGTCGTCCACCTGGAAGGCGGCGAAGTGGCGGCGCCGGAGCCCCGCCTCGTCCTCCTGGCCCATCGACGCCCACACATCGGTGTAGACGGCGTCGGCGCCCACCACCGCCTCTTCCGGATCGTGACCGAGCGATACGTCGCCGTGACGCCTGGCGAGGGACACCAACTCCGGGTCCGGTTCGTAACCCGGCGGGGTGGCGACGGCCACCGAGCCTCCTGCCTTGACCACCGCCAGCATCAGCGAGTGACAGACGTTGTTGCCGTCACCGAGGTAGGCAACCCGGCTGCCTTCGATCGGACGATGTTCGGCGATCGTCATGAGGTCCGCCACGGCCTGGCACGGGTGCTCGCGATCGGACAGGAGGTTGACGACGGGCATGTCGGTGGCGTCGTCGATCGCCACCAGATCGGCGTGGTCCAGCACCCGCATGCCGAGGAGGTCGAGATAACGCTCGAGCACGCGCCCCACATCGATCGGCGCCTCCCTGGTTCCCATCCCCGTCTGCTCGTTGCGGATCGAGATCGGATGGATCCCGAGCTGGATGGCGGCGACGTCGCAGCTCACCCAGGTGCGCAGCGACTGCTGCTGGAAGAAGAGCCCGATGGAGCGACCCGCGAGCGCCCGGCGGTGGGAGTCAGGGTCGGCCTTCACGGCGGCGCCCAACTGCACGATCCTGACGAGGTCCTCGGGTAGAGTCTCGGCGATCGTGAGGAGGCTCACGAAGCTCCCCGCAGCTCGGCACCCAGCCGGCCGGCAGCTTCGATCATCGCGACCCTGATGGGCGCGATTTCCTCGTTGGTGAGGGTGTGATCGGCCGCCCGCAGCACGTAGCGGATGGCGAGCGACTTCCGTCCATCGCCGAGGCCAAGGTACTCGTCGAACACGGCGGCGGACTCGACCAGGTCCCCTGCCGCCGCGGCGGTGACCTCCACCAGTTCGGCGGCGGTGGTGGTGACGTCACAGACGAACGACAGATCGAACTCCACGGGTGGATAGGTGCTGGGAGTCCGGAACGGCCGGGACGGCACCGCGTCCACCAGCGGAGCGAGGTCGAACTCGCCCGCCGCCACCCTGCCGGGAAGCTCGTAATGAGCGGCGGCCACGGGGTGGAGCTCTCCGACCGCTCCCACCACCAAGCCGGCGAGGCTCACCTCGGCGGCCCGCCCGGGATGGAAGCCGGTCGGCGCGGCCGGCTGAAGCTCGAAGCCGAGTCCCAGCGTCCGGGCGATCACCCGGCA
>CAZCRP010000294.1:0-3958 GCA_964501055.1 uncultured Acidimicrobiaceae bacterium | reverse complement strand
CGACGGGAGGCTGGCCCTCGCCGAGGCGGAGGTCGGATACGTCGCCGCGGTCGCGGTCGTCTCGACGGTTCTCTTCTTCCGGCACGGCTGGGTGAGGATGCATGCGGCCACCGCCGTCGCGCTGCTCATCTCGGTGGCAGTCGACGTGGTGCCGTCACTCTCCGACGGCCGCTCGCCGGCCGTGATGCTCGAGTCCGCCCTGGTCGTGACGTGGGCGATGCTGGTGGCGGTGCCGCTGCTCGGAACCGCCCGGGGGCTCGGCGACCACACCGCCAGGGTCACCCTGCCCATCGTCGCCTCCTCGATCGGCAGCCTGATGTTGTATGCGGGCAGCCGTTCGATCTTCTCCCACGTCGACGACCGTCTGCTGTGGACGGGACTGGCCGCGGGGTTGGCGACCGGCCACCTCCTGGCGGGCCGAGCGCTGCGCACCGTTCCGGGAGCCGGGCCGGTGGCCTCGGCTCAGCTCATCCCGGCCGTGGCGCTGACGCTGGTCGCGACGGTGGAGGGTCTCACGGGCGACTGGGTGCTGGTCGGTGCCTCGCTTCTGTCGCTTGCCCTGGTGTTCGCCGGTCACAACGGCGGGCACCGCCGGCTGGCGGACGCCGGTCACCTGCTCTTTCTCGTCACCGCCGTGATGGCCGTCGGAACGACCTCGCTCGTCACGAGCGGCACCCGGACCGCTGTCGAGCTGCTCCCGGGTGCGGCAGTGCTGGCCACCGCCGCCCTCATCGGACGGGTCGTCCGCGACACCGACGACCACGACCTCTCGCCCCCGTATCTCGCCGGGGCGTACGTCGGTTCGCTGCTGTGGATGGCCGTCGAACTGCCCCGGATGACCGCCGACGGCCTGGCGTGGGTGACGGGCGGATGGGCGGTCATGGGAGTGGCCGCGATCGTGGCCGGGCGCCTGACCGACCGACGCATTGTGCTCGGCGCCGGATTCGCCACCATCGGGATGGCGCTCGGCAAGCTGTTCCTGGTCGATCTCGCCGAAGTGTCGCCGCTGACCCGCATCGCGCTGTTCGCGGGCGTCGGGATCCTGCTGGCCGGCGGTGGCTACTGGCTCGGCGACTGGTCGCTGGAGGCCGATGGCAACGATGCAGCCGACGACCGCGCCGATCTGCGGCCGCAGTGAGTCGGGCGTCGTTCGAGCCGGGGGCGTTACGTTGGGGGGGATGGATTGGTACTGGATCGTGGCAGCGGTGCTCGGCGTGGGACTCGTCGGCTTCGCGGCCGATCAGCTGGCGCTGTGGATGGAACGCCGTGGCTGGCTGTACTGGCGTCGGTCCGGTCGGCCGCGAGGAGGGAGCCTCGGCATCCTCGAGACGATCTACCAACCCTCGATGAGCCACGTGTTCGAGCAGGAGACCCGTCAGCGCACCGAGGCAGACCAGGACGACTCGGGCGAAGCCTGACGCCGCTCCCCTCAGCCGACCCCGCCCTCCGACTCGCGGCGGCCGACGAAATCGTCCAACTCGGCGCGGATCGCATCCTCGAGCGGCGGCGGCTCGTACTCGACCAGCGCCTGCTTCCAAATTGCGTTCGCCCGCATCTCGGTCGTGAGCGAGCCCGCCTCGGTCCACGTCCCGAAGTTCTGCCAATCGGACAGCAGCGGCGAATAGAACGCGTGCTCGTAACGGGCCAGCGTGTGAGCCGAGCCGAAGAAGTGCCCGCCCGGCCCCACCTCGGCGATCGCCGCCAGGCCCAAGCTGTCGGTGTCAACTCGCAGGGGGACGAGGAACTCGGCCATCGATTGGAGCATCTCGACGTCCACCACGAACTTCTCGAACGAGGCGACGAGTCCTCCTTCCATCCAGCCTGCTCCATGCATCACGAAATTGGCTCCACCCAGCAGCGCCCCCCACAGCGACGTCTGTGACTCGTAGGCGGCCTGGGCGTCGACGGCATTGGCGGCGTTGGCGTTGGAGGAGCGGTATGGCAGCCCGTAGCGGCGGGCGAGCTGACCCCCCGCCATCGCCGCCCGGGCGTACTCGGGGGTGCCGAAGGCGGGGGCGCCCGACTTCATGTCGACGTTCGACGTGAAGCCGCCGTAGATCATCGGGGCTCCCGGCGCCACCATCTGCCCGAAGGCGATGCCGGCGAGAGCTTCGGCGTTCTGCAGGGCCAGGGCCCCCACCACCGTGGCAGGCGCCATGGCGCCGGCGAGGGTGAAGGGCGTGATCACCACGACCTGACCGTGACGGGCCATCTCGATCACCCCCTCGATCATCGGACCATCGAGGCGCAGGGGCGTGGAGGTGTTGACGACCGTGTGGATCGAGGGCTCGGCGCGGAGGGTGTCAATGTCCACGCCGCGGGCGATGCGGGCGATCTCAAGCGCGTCGAGCACTCGGCCCCGGCCGAGCGAATAGGCGTGCCACACCTTGTCAGACAGGGTCACGAACGCGGCCAGGGCGCGCAGGTGCCGCACGGCGGGCGACACGTCCTGGGGCTCGACCGGATACCCCCCGAACCCGTGGACGATGTTGAAAAACTGGCCGAGTCGCACCAGATCCGTGAAGTCTTCCATCGTGCCCGGTCTCCTCCCCCGGTCGAGGTCGGAGGTGTTCGGCGCGCTGGCCACGGACAGGAACACCACCGCATCACCGCCGATCGACACGTCGCGGGCGGGGTTGCGGGCGTGGAGGGTGAACCGCGACGGGGCACGCCCCACATGCTCCATGACCAGGTCGGGGTCGAAGCGCACTCTGGGTGCGTCGACGTCGGCGCCGTGGGAACGGAGGATGGCGATGGCCTCCGCGTGGAGGAAGTCCATCCCCGAGGTCCGGAGGATCTCCAACGACGCACCGTGGATGGCCTCGATCGCCTCCTCGCTGAGGACCTCGACCGGCTGGTAGGGATTCGTGACTGCGCGCCAGTCGAGCTGATGGAGGGAACCGGCGCCGCGAGCAGCCCTGCGCGCGGCGCGGGTCGATCCGTCACGTGCCATCCGCTCTCTCCCGTCGCTGGGAGGCGGCAGTCTACGGACCCGACGGTTGGCGGGACCGCGAGGGCTCAGGCGGCGAGGGGCAGGGGATCCGACGCGCTGCCTCGCGAGTGCAGGTCCACGGGACGCTCGATCGAGCGGGTGCCGGTGGACCGCCGCGGCGGTGCAACACGGACATGAGGACCGAAGCGCGCCATGGCGAGGTCTCGGACGGTGCTGGTCTGGGCGTACATCTCGTTCCTTTCCTGGAACCAGAACGTACGAGTCGACCATCTTCAGTTCATCGGGGGGAAGTACCTAGTTTGCGGAGTTGCCGGCTTGGGCTGCCTTGACCGCGGCGATGATCGCCGGCAGCACCTCGTGCAGATCGCCGATGATGGCGTAGTCGGCCTTGGCCACCATGTTCGCCTCGGCGTCGGTGTTGATCGCCAAGATCCGCTTCGACGCCATCGCTCCCACCCAATGCTGGATCGCCCCCGAGATGCCGCAGGCGATGTACAGCTCTGGAGCGATGCGGGTGCCCGTCTGACCCACTTGATCGCTGTGGGGACGCCACCCGTTGTTCGTGACGACCCGTGAGCACCCGACCACACCGCCCAGCAGACCAGCCAGTTCCTCCAATGGCTCGAATCCCTCCGCCGACCCGACTCCCCGCCCTCCGCTCACGACGACAGGAGCGGTGGCGAGCGTGACCCCCGTGGTCAGGACCACCCGATCGGCGACGATCGTGGCGGCCAGTTCCGGGTCCAATTCGGGTTCGAATCTTCGTACCTCGCCCGTCCCGCCGGTCGGGGCAGGGACGAAGGCGTGTTGCGCGAACGTCAGCAGCGCGATCGCACCGTCCAGTTCTGCCCTTTCCAGCAACGAACCGCCCCAGCGCACCCGGAGAACGGACCACGGTTCACCCGGCGACGCCTCGAGGCAGTTCGCCGCCATCGGCTGGTCCGTGACGGCGGCCACGTGGGCGAGCACCTCGTTGCCGCGGTCGGTGCCGCAGCCGACGACGAC
>CAZCRP010000293.1:0-3965 GCA_964501055.1 uncultured Acidimicrobiaceae bacterium | reverse complement strand
GCGCACGAACTCTTCCCGCTCTTCGACCCCCAGTACTTCATCGGCGCGATGTGGGATCCGGTGGAAGGACACGTCGACCCGACCGGTGTGACCACCGCGTATGCCATCTGTGCGCGGCAGGCCGGCGCCGAGGTGCACCGTCACACATGGGTGAGCAATCTCGAACAGCGTCCAGACGGCACGTGGACGGTCTTCACCGACAGGGGCGAGATCCACGCCGAGCACGTCGTCAACGCCGGGGGCCTGTGGGCGCGGGAGGTCGGCCGCATGGTCGGCCTCGAATTGCCGGTGCTCGCCATGCAGCATCACTACCTCGTGACCGAGGAAATGGCCGAAGTCAAGGAGCACATGGCCACCACGAACCGTGAGATGCCGATGGTCATGGACTTTGCCGGCGAGATCTACATCCGCCAGGAGGGAATGGGGATGCTCATGGGCACCTACGAGCAGGATTCCCGGCCCTGGTCCCCGCACGAGACGCCGTGGAGCTTCGACATGGAGTTGCTCCCGCCGGACCTCGACCGCATCTCGCCCGAACTCGACGTCGCCTTCAAGCATTTCCCGGCGATGGCAACCGCCGGCATCAAGACCGTCGTGAACGGACCGTTCACATTCGCCCCGGACGGCAACCCGCTGGTGGGACCGATCCGCGGTCTGCAGAACTACTGGGTGGCGTGCGGGGTCATGGCAGGTCTCTCCCAGGGGGGAGGCGTCGGCCTCACGCTCGCCAACTGGATGACCGAGGGGGATCCCGGCTACGACATCTGGGGCATGGACGTGGCGCGTTTCGGCGACTACGCCACCCTCGGCTACACCAATGCCAAAGCGCAGGAGAACTACCGGCGTCGGTTCCGGATCACCTTCCCGAACGAGGAGTTGCCCGAGGGACGGCCGCTCCACACCACACCGATCTACGACCGACTCTCCGAGCACAACGCGGTGTGGGGTGCCGGTTTCGGCCTCGAGCACCCTCTGTGGTTCCAACGTCAGGGATTGGAGCCGGTGGAGGAAGTGACCTTCCGGCGCTCGAACGCCTTCGACGTCGTGGCCGAGGAGTGTCGAGCCGTCCGCCAGGCAGTCGGTCTCACCGAGGCGTCGAACTTCGCCAAGTATCGGGTGAACGGGCCGGGGACCGCTGACTGGCTGCAGGGGCTCTTCACCAATCGGCTGCCCGCCATCGGACGCATCAACCTCACACCCATGCTCAACCCACAGGGCAAGATCGTGGGCGAGTTCTCGGTGGCGCGGGTGGGTGAGGACGACTTCTTCCTGTTCGGGTCCCAGGCTGCCGAGGTGCACCATTCTCGCTGGTTTCTCGCCCACCTCCCGCCGCAGAGTCCGATCCGATTCGAAGTGCTCGCCCTGTCGCTGGTCGGCCTGTCGCTGGCGGGACCGCAGGCCCGTGAGGTGTTGCAGCAACTGACGATCACGTCACTGGCGACCGAGGACTTCAAGTTCATGGACTTCCGCCGCATGGACATCGGCATGGTTCCGTGCTGGGTGGGGCGGATGACATACACCGGCGACCTCGGATACGAGATCTGGGTGACGCCCGAATACCAGCGGGTTCTGTTCGACCTGCTGTGGCAGACGGGTCAACCGTACGGCATGAAGTTGTTCGGATTCCGGGCGCTGATGTCGCTGCGGATGGAGAAGATGTTCGGAACCTGGTTCCGCGAGTACCGGCCGATCTACACGCCGCTGGAAGCGGGCATGGATCGTTACATCAAGCTCGACCACGACTTCATCGGCCGCGAGGCGGTCGAGGAGGAGATGGCGCGCGGACCCGCGCGGCGCATGGTGTACCTGGCGGTCGAACCCGATCCGGACGAACCGGCGGACGTCATCGGCGACGAACCGATCTGGCACGACGGCGAGGTCGTGGGGTGGGTGACCTCCGGCGCATACGCCCACTACAGCCAGGTGTCGCTGGCGCTCGGGTATGTTCCGGCGGTGCTCGCCTCCCCCCAGACGGAGGGCTTCGAGATCGAGATCATCGGCAACCGGCGGCCGGCCCGGCTGCTCACCGAGGCGGTGCTAGACCCGATGGGCGAGCGAATGCGCGGCTGACACCATGGCCGGGGCCGCGGGCCGCAGCGTGGACGAAGCCGATCCTGCCGGACGGTGGGCGGCACTGGCACTGCTGGCGGTCGCACTGGTGTGCGGGATGTCGACTTGGTTCTCTGCCTCGGCGGTCATCCCGCAGTTGGAGCACGTGTGGGACCTGAGTCCGACGACCAAGGCGTGGCTGACGATCGCCGTGCAACTCGGCTTCGTCGCTGGAGCGCTCACCTCCGCGGCCCTCAACGTCTCGGATCTCGTCTCGCCGCGGTGGGTGATCCTCACAGGCGGCGTCGGCGCCGCCCTCGCCAACCTCGTGCTCGTGATGGTGGACTCTCCCGGCGCCGGCATCCTCCTCCGCTTCGCGACCGGGTTCTTCATGGCAGGGGTGTATCCGCCTGCCTTCAAGCTGATGTCCACGTGGTTCCGCCGCCGCCGTGGCACAGCCCTCGGGCTACTCGGCGGCGCCATCATCCTCGGCAACGCCACGCCACACCTCGTCAACGCGCTGGGAGGCGTGCGCTGGCAGAACGTGATCTACGTGACTTCGGCTCTCAGCGCGGTCGGTGGGTTGGTCGCGTTGCGGGTGCGCGACGGGCCATTCCCCTTCCCCCGCGCCGTCTTCGATCCGCGCCAGATCGGCAAGGTGTTCGCCAACCGCGGCGTGCGTCTCGCTTCGATCGGATACTTCGGCCACATGTGGGAACTCTTCGCCATGTACGCCTGGTTCCTCATCTTCTTCTCGGATCACCTGACCGGACACGGCGTGGCTCCCCTGCCGTTCGCCGCCCTGGTCACCTTCTTCGTGATCGCGATGGGCTCGCTCGGTTCGATCGCAGGAGGGCTCCTCGCCGACCGTTGGGGACGTTCGAACACGACGGCGTCGATGCTTGCCGGGTCCGGGATCTGCTCGCTCGGCATCGGACTCGTGTTCGAAGGCCCCACCTGGGCGATCGTCCTGATCGGCGCGGTGTGGGGTTTCACCGTGGTCGCCGACTCCGCCCAGTTCTCGGCCGTCGTAACCGAAGTGGCTGATCAGTCGTACGTGGGAACCGCCCTGACGATGCAACTCGCGGTCGGATTCACGATCACCGTGGCGACGATTTGGCTCATACCCGTGGTGCACACGATCGTCACATGGCGGTGGGCGTTCGCACTGTTGGCGTTGGGACCGGCCGTGGGGATCACGGCGATGCTCCGTCTGCGAGGGTCTCCAGAAGCTGCCCTGATCGCAGGCGGACGCGGGTGAACTCTCGACGGGGGTATGGATTCTGTCGGCGGCGGCTGATATGATCGAACGTATGTTCGAGACAATGACCGGGGCCGAGTTGGAGGCGTGGGACGCGGCGGCCCGAGCCGAGGACGAGTTGGCATGGGCGATCGTCCGCGCCGGCATCGGCGACACCGCCGAGCAGTCGCCGGTGGGTCTCCCTCCCAACCTTGACTCCTGGGAACCGGATCTGATGCTGGCCGCGGTCCTCTCGGCCTTCGACGTCACGCGGCTGTCGGGCACCGAACGTGTGGCGTTCCTCCGGGCACAGGAACGGCTCAACGCCGCGGGCGCCGCCGCCACCCTGCGCGCCATCTCTGCGATCTCGGACACCTACGACGAGATGTCCGAGGACATCGAGGATCCCGATGCCGGGGCCTCGATGGAGATCCGCTCGGCGCTGCGATGGACGCGGCGGGCGACCGAGGATGCGCTCGTACTGGCGCATGACCTGTCGATTCGCCTCCCCCGACTCCTCCGCAGCCTCGCCCAGGGCGTGATCGACCGGCACCGGGCAGTCATCCTTGCCCGGCACACCGACCACCTGCCGGTGGCGAGTGCCAGGTTGGTGATCGATGCCCTCGTCGACGACGCCGGCAGGTTGACCACGGGCCAGCTGATCGAGCAGATCTTC
>CAZCRP010000292.1:0-3986 GCA_964501055.1 uncultured Acidimicrobiaceae bacterium | reverse complement strand
GCGGCCCGCCCGCCGCGGCCGCGGAATGCCCGCCCGGCGCACGATCGCCGTCTCGGTGACCGCCGACGTCGACCGGCGGGTGTTCACCAGCCGCATCGTCTCCGAGATGGGCCGGCACCGAACCAGCTCCCACGTGTGGAGTGACTGGGTCGATTCGGTCCTCGCCCATCCCGGAGCTGCCCACGCCGCGTTGGGTGATCCCGCCCATCCCCGGCTTGCCCAACTCCTCCACGAACTGGAGCTCGCCACCGATCACGTGGTGCTCGAGATCGATCAGGAGTGGACCGGCTGGTCGGAGACAGCCAGCCGCCACGCCGACCGACTCGTCGCCTGCATCGACCCGGAGCCATCCGAGGCGGCGCTGCGGTCGGTCGACACGCTGTTCGGCGCCGGTACCCCGCACGCCGAACGGGTCCTCGTCGTCATCCACTCGCCCGCCACAGACAGACCGCGCCACACCTCCCGCTGGGTCGACCGCTGGAATCCCGACAGGATCCTGCACGTCGTGGCGGGATCCGCCGCCGACATGGCTCGACTGAGCCGGATCCTGGCGGGTCGGTCTCACGGCCTGGTGCTCGGTGGAGGAGGCGCCAAGGGATTCGCGCACTTGGGCGTGCGCCGAGCGATGCTCGAGTTGGGCATCCCGCTGGATCACGTCGGTGGCACATCCATCGGCAGCCCCCTCGCCGTGGGCATGGCGATGGGAATGGCCCAGGACGAACTCGAGAAGTCCGTCGAGCTCCTCTTCAAGGGCCTGCTCGACTACACGATTCCGGTCGTGTCCCTCATCAAGGGCGAGCGCATCACCGCCTCCATCCAGGAGGGCCTCGGCGGCTGGAACTTCGAGGATCTGTGGCTGCCTTGTTTCTGCATCTCCACCAACCTGACCCGATCGATCGAGATGAACCATCGGCGGGGAGACCTCGTGCACGCCGTGCGGGCCAGCATCTCCATCCCGGGAGTGATGCCGCCGGTGCCGTGGGGCGACGATCTCCTCGTGGACGGAGGCGTGCTCAACAATCTCCCGGCCGACGTGATGCGACGGGACGTGGAGGAAGGCACCGTGATCGCGGTCGATGTCGCGCCCCCGTCTGGTCCGAGGTCCAAAGGGGAGACGGCGCTCTCCGTGTCCGGGTGGGAGGCCTTGCGCTCGAGAGCCGGGAGAGGGAAGGCGTCCTACCCGGGCGTCACGGCGATGCTGATGCGAACGATGATCGCGGGCTCCATCCGCGAGCGTGGACGGATGCTGGATCGGGGTGCGGCCGACCTGTACCTGGATCTCGACCTGCGGGGCGTCTCCTTGCTCGACTTCGAGCGGGTGCGACCGGTCGCCCAGGCCGGCTACGAGGCAGCCATGCCACGGCTCGAAGCCTGGCTCGCCGGTGCGCACCGGACGGAGGCATAGCGCGATGTGGCTGCTGACCGTGCGGGACATGGCGCACCGAGCCACCCGATTCGTCGTGGTGATCCTGGCGACGGCAGTGGTGTTCACGCTCCTCTTTCTGAT
Source organism: uncultured Acidimicrobiaceae bacterium (assembly GCA_964501055.1). Classification (GTDB taxonomy): domain Bacteria; phylum Actinomycetota; class Acidimicrobiia; order Spongiisociales; family ZC4RG35; genus DATHWB01. The sequence goes on along the minus strand of CAZCRP010000292.1, from coordinate 2,479 downwards.
GACCGGTCTGGTCGAGCAATTCAACCGCGAGCCGTTCCTCAGCATGGAGTCGGTGAGCAGCGCCGACTGGGTCGTGCCGGAGGGCGTGTCGGGACCGATCACCGCCTCCTCCACCCTCGACCCGGCAACCGCCTCGAAGTTGGAGGCGGCGGGACTCGAACCCGTCGTCGTGGCGCGTGGCACGCTCACGATCGACGGGATCCCGTCCGAGTCGGTGGTCATCGGTCACCGGGTGGGTGGCCGGGTCGACCCACCGATCGCGACCGGGCGGGCCGTGGCCGGGTCGGGCGAAGTCGTGCTCGATGCCACCACCGGTGTCGCAGTCGGCGACGAGATCCATCTGTCCGCCACGCCGTTCCTGGTCGTGGGCCTCACCGACGACACGACGCTGCTGGCGGGTCAGCCGCTCGTCTTCGCCGGGATCGAGGACATACGCGACGCGCTCTTCGGCGGCGCGGCCGTGACCAGCGCCGCCCTCGGCACCCCGAGTCCGATACCGGCCGGCGTCGCGGTCCTGACCCCCACCGAGGTGGCCCAGGACGCGCTCGGGCCGCTCGAGAGCGCCATCTCCTCGATCGACCTGATCAGAGTGCTCTTGTGGGCGGTGGCGGCGATCATCATCGGCGCGGTCGTCTACCTGTCCGCGCTCGAGCGGGGCCGCGACTTCGCCGTGCTCAGGGCTGTCGGGGCGCCAGTGCGGCGGCTGGGAGGCAGTCTGGCGATCCAGGCGGTGACGATCGCCCTCGTGGCAGTGGCGCTGGCGGCGGTGATCCAGGTGCTGCTGGTGCCGGTGTTCCCGATGAAGGTCCGCGTGCCCGCCCGATCACTTTGGCAGCTTCCCGTGATGTCGATCGTCGTCGCGCTGCTGGCGGCGGCGGGCGGGATGCGACAAGTGCGACGGACGGATCCCGCCCAGGCGTTCGCAGGTCCCGGGTCATGACGGACCGGCTCACCGTTCGCGACCTCGTCGTGGAGTACGTGACCGAGGGATACACCGTCCGGCCGCTGGATCGCTTCGCGATGGACGCCGCCCCCGGCGAACTGACCGCCCTCCTCGGGCCGTCCGGATCGGGCAAGACGACCCTCTTGTCGTGTCTGGGTGGGATCCTCACGCCGACGTCGGGCTCGATTCGCCTCGGCGACCTGGAGGTGACCGGACTCCGAGGAGACACCGTGGACGATTATCGCCGCCACCGGGTCGGCTTCGTGTTCCAGGCCTTCAATCTCATCCCGTCGCTGTCGGCGCGCGAGAACGTGGCGATCCCGCTGATCATGAGCGGCGTGTCGAAGAAGCAAGCACTGGCCCGGGCGGCTGAAACGCTGGCTTCGGTCGGCCTCGCCGACCGGATGCACCACAAGCCGCGCGGGCTCTCGGGTGGCCAGCAACAGCGGGTGGCAGTCGCCAGGGGGATCGTGCACGAGCCGACGCTGCTGCTGGCGGACGAGCCCACCGCCAACCTCGACTATGTCCAGGCGGAGGCGATCATCCGGCTCCTCCGTGACCTGCGTGACCAGGGAAGGGTGATCGTGATCTCCACCCACGATGCCCGACTGGTCCCCGTCTCGGACAAGACGGTCCAGATGGCGGGTGACGTCGAGAGCGTGAACGGTGCCCCGCACGATGTCACGTACGCCTCGGGTGAGACGGTCTTCGAACAGGGCGACCCGCCGCGGCTCGTCTACGTGATCCGCGCCGGCGAGGTCGAGGTCTTCCGCCGTCTCGCCGATGGGGGCGAGACGGTGCTGAGCACCCTCGGACCGGGGAAGTACTTCGGCGAACTGGGCGCACTCATGGGCACGCCCCGGGCAGCCTCGGTGCGGGCGGCCTCCGAGTGCCAGTTCACCGCCTACGGCCCGCAGGAGTTCCGCCGGGAAGTCCTAGGTCACTGAAGGAGTCTCCGCGCCGGGAGGACGCCAGACGGGCGCCGTCAGACCAGATCCTGCTCCCGGATACCGAACGACGGGTGGCGGAGCCGGCACAGCGCCAGCTTCTCGAGTTGGCGGATCCGCTCCCGGGTGAGATTGAACTCCTCGCCGATCTCCTCCAGGGTGCGGGGGACGCCATCGTAGAAGCCGTAGCGGAGCGCCAGGATGCGGCCCTCCCGCTGCGGTAGGCGCTCGATGGACTTGCGCAGCGAGTTGGCGACGTCCATCTCCTCGGTGATTTGCACGGGATCGGCGGCGTCCTCGTCCTCGATGAAGTCCCCGAGCTGGGCGCCGTCTTCGCCCACGGGCTGCTCCAGTGACACCGTGTCGGCCACACCGAGCGCCAGTTCGACCTTGTCCACCGTGACACCGGCCTCCTCGGCGATCTCCTCCGGACGGGGATCGCGGCCCAACTCGGCTTTGAGGCTGGCCTGTGCCGCCCGCACCGCGGCGAGCGTGTCATGGAGATGCACCGGGATTCGTACCGTGCGCGACTTGTCGGCGATGGCGCGGGTGATGGCCTGGCGGATCCACCAGGTGGCGTAGGTCGAGA
>CAZCRP010000291.1:0-3986 GCA_964501055.1 uncultured Acidimicrobiaceae bacterium | reverse complement strand
GCGCACCGGCGGGCCGTTCTCCGACGTGGCCGGCAATTTCCACGCCGGGGCCATCAATGCCATCGCCGAAGCCGGGATCACCCTCGGCTGCGAGCCGAGCCGCTATTGCCCCGACGGGCTCGTGCGACGTGACCAGATGGCGTCGTTCCTGACCAGGGCCTTCCAATTGACCGCCTCTCCCAGCCCGTTCGCAGACACCGCCGGCAACATCCACGCCCCCGACATCGGCGCCATCGCCGCCGCCGGGATCACCCTCGGCTGCGGACCGAACCGCTACTGCCCGGCGGGTCTCGTGCGGCGCGACGAGATGGCGTCTTTCCTCGCCAGGGCGCTCGACCTCGAACCCGTCTACGTGCTGCTGGGGATGGCGGGGACCCTGCCGTTGAGCTGCAGCAAGGACGGCCTGGTGTGTCATGGCGCCTTCACGGTTCCGAACCGTCCGGCGTATGCGGTCTCCGAGGGCTTCTATCACCTGCTGCCGTTCGCCACCGGCGAGCAGGCCGCCTTCGAGAGCTCCGCCACCCGGTTCGAGCTGTCCGTCGACGGCGTGGTGCAGAGCCTGGCCCAGGCCGCCGGCTCGGACGGCGGAGCGGCGGAGCGGCGATTCGAGGGAACGATCTCGCTCGTTCCCGGCAGCCGCCAGCTCATCGGACGCTGGTACTGGAACGGATCGCTGGTCCAGACGACGGTGTTGAACCTCACCGTCGCCGGCTGAGGATCACCCGCTCAGTCTGGACCGCTCCCCATCGGGCTGAGCAGGGCGATGCGACCATCGGAGTCGCGCTCCACTTCGAGCAGGCGCAGCATCGCCTCCAGGTACAGGATGACGCCCGCCATCTCGAGGAACTCTTCGACGTGGGAAATCGCACCCCACAGCAGGTTGGTGCCGAAGACGAAGCCGCTCAGGATCTCGGCGCCCACCGCGCCTGCCACGAACACCACCCCCGATGCGATCACGAGGTCCCGCACGCGCCGCTCGAGCGCCCACACGGCCGGCATGATCCAGGCCGCCAGCGCCACGACGACAGGAATGGCCACGAAGACCCAGGCGTACCGCATCAAGCCGGCCTCGGCATCGGCGTCGTTGAGCAACTCGTGCACCGAGGCCGCCTCGTCGTAGGAGACCCACAGGAAGGCGACGGCGATGATCCGCCAGCGTGACGACCACCTGCTCCCGAGCCGCGACGACCGCTGGGCGTGGATGAAGGTCAGCACCGCCGCGGCGGCGAGGAGCAGAACCGAGAACCAGGCCTGCGCCGTCTGCTCTTCGACCACGTTGAAACGTCGCACGACTTCACTCAGGGCATCGCCCTTGGTGGTCCCGAAGATCTCTTCGAGGCCGTTGAGCGCGGCGCTGATGACCACCAGGCCGACGGCGACGACCGCCAACCAGCGGGTCAGCCGATACGTGAGAACCTTCGACACTCGCGCCATCGCCACCTTCCCTCCTCCCGGATCAGGCAGCCTACCGGGTCGTCGGGCGACGCCGGCCTCGTCAGGCGGTCACCGTCGGGCGGTCCCGCCGGCGTCCGATCAGTTCGAACACCCGCTCCGAGGCGTCTTTGGCGTGGTAGCTCGATCTGACCAGCGGACCGGACTCGACGTGCGGGATCCCGATCGACCGGCCGTACTCGGCGTAGGCGGCGAACTCGTCGGGGTGGACGTAGCGATGGATCGGCCGGTGGCGGGCGGTCGGACGCAGATACTGGCCGATGGTGACGATGTCGACGCCCACCGCCCGCAGGTCGGCGAGGGCGCCCAGCACCTCGTCCCTCGTCTCGCCCATGCCGACGATGAGACCGGACTTGGTGACGGAGTGGGGGTTGATCCACTTGGCGCGGGCGAGGAGCGCCAGCGACCGCCCGTAGCTGGCGGAAGTGCGGACATCGCGCTGCAGGCGGAGCACCGTCTCGGTGTTGTGGTTGAGCACCTCCGGGTCGGCGGCGAGCACCGTCTCCAGATCCCGCCGCGAGCCCTTGAAGTCGGGGATCAGGACCTCGATGTCGGTGTGCGGCGAGCGGGCTCGGGTCTGGCGGATCGTTTCGGCGAAGATGCCGCTCCCGCCGTCTGCCAGATCGTCGCGGTTCACCGAGGTGATGACGGCATGGGACAGATCCATCCGGGCGATGGCGTCAGCGGCCCGGAAGGGCTCCAGCACGTCGTACTCGGTGGGCTTGCCGGTCATCACGTTGCAGAAGCTGCAGGCCCTGGTGCATTTGTCCCCCAGGATCATGAGGGTGGCGGTCCCCATCCCCCAGCACTCGAAGATGTTGGGACAGCGCGCTTCCTCGCAGACGGTGTGGAGGTCGAGCCCGCGCATCATCTTCTTCAGCTCGGTGTAGTCCGAGTCCATGCGGGCGGTGACCTTCATCCAGTCGGGGCGGGGCGGCTCGCCGGGCAGCCGCCCGTTCAACAGCACGGGCTCTTCGGATCGCCGCTCCGACGAGAAGGTTCCCGCCGCCAGCAGGCGATCGACCTCGAAGGAGCGGCCCTGCGTGCGGGTGAAGGCACCCAGTTGGATCTCGTTCTCGTCGTAGCCGAACAGGCCCGCGAAGTTCCTGCCGACGACCTCGACGGCCTCCTCGATCGACACCGACCGGCCCACCAGCTCGGACACGTTCGCGACGGAGCGGCCGGTGATGCCGCACGGGTTCATCCGCTCGAAGTAGGCCATGTCCGCCGACAGGTTGAGCGCGAAGCCATGCATGGAGACTCGCCGGGCGACTCGCACGCCGATGGCGGCGACCTTCCCCGCCTCCGTCCACACGCCGGTCAGGCCCTCCTCCCGCCACGCCTCCACCCCCAACTCGGCGAGGGAACGGATGAGGACCGCTTCCAGGTCGCGCACGAACGGGACGATGCGCATGGGGTCGTCCAGGGTGAGGATCGGATACCCGACCAGCTGCCCGGGGCCGTGATAGGTGATGTCTCCGCCCCGGTCGACATGGTGCAACTCGGCGTCGAACTGGGAGAGGGCGGACGGGTCCACGAGCAGGTTCGAGCCGTCGCCGTTGCGCCCCACGGTGTAGGTGTGGGGATGCTCGAGCAGCAGCAGGTAGTCATCACGGGTCCGCCCAGTGGTCTTGCCCTCGTGGAGGGCGCGCTGGAGGTCCCACGCCTCCTCGTATGGCAGCCTGCCGAGCCAGCGGGTGCGGAGGAATGGTCGGTTCATGGTGAGCGTGTCCCGGGGCACAGGAGCGGCCGGGATCAGGCCATCTCCTGTTCCCAGTCCCAGTTCTCCAGGTTGTGCTTGATCCGCGCCAGGAACAAGACCGCAGTCGACCCGTCGAAGGCCCGGTGATCCCACGTCAAGCCGAGATAGCCGATGTGACGGATCGCCAGCACGTCCTCGCCATCGGCCGAGGTGATCACGGCCGGCCGCTTCGCCACGGTGTCGGTGGAGAGGATCCCGGTATTGGGGATATTGATCACCGGGGCGGACATGAACGAACCGAACGGCCCGGGGTTGGTGAGCGTGAAGGTCGACCCGGTCACGTCGTCCGGCTCGAGCTTGCCTGCCCGCGCCTTGTCGGCCAGCGCCTTGACCTGCCGGGCGAGGCCCACCAGACGCAGTCCGTCGGCGTTGCGGATCGAAGCCACCACGAGACCCTGCTGGTCGAGGTCGATGGCGATGCCGAGGTTCACGGTGCGGTGGAAGATCGCCTGCCGCTGCTCGAGATGGAACTCGGAGTTGACGACCGGATACTCCTTGAGGGCGTCGACCGTGGCCCGGGCGATGAAGGGCAGATAGGTGAGCGAGAAGCCCTCTTCGGACTTGAAGGCCTCCTTGTGGCGCTGGCGAACCCGCTCGACCCGCTCGTAGTCGACCTCCATCGACGTCCAGACGTGGGCAGCAGTCTGCTTGGACTTGATCATGTTCTGACCGATGCGCACCCGCAGCCGGTCCAGCTCGACGACCTCGGAATCGCCACTCGCCGCCACCGGCACCGGCGGGGCGGCGGCGGCGGCCGGTGCTTCGGCGGCAG
>CAZCRP010000290.1:0-4023 GCA_964501055.1 uncultured Acidimicrobiaceae bacterium | reverse complement strand
ACGTCAGGCTGCAGACCCTCGGCGGGTTCCGCGTGTTCGTGCGCGGCGAGCCCGTCGGTGCCGCCACCTGGCAGTCGAAGAAGGCGCGCGACCTGCTCAAGGTGCTGGTCGGCCGACGCGGGCGAGCGATCCATCGCGAGGAGCTGATCGAGATCCTCTGGCCGGACGAGGCCCCGTCTCGCACGTCGAACCGGCTGTCGGTGGCGCTGAGCGTGATCCGCTCCGTGCTCGACCCCGACCGCACGGTTGGGCCGGATCACCACGTCGAGGCGGATCGCCACTCCGTGCGCCTGGTGCTCGACCACGTGGCGGTGGATCTCGAGGAGTTCCACGCCGAGTTGGCCCAGGCGCACACCGCCTCCCGTCGCGGTGACGACGATCTGGCGCGTGTGCGGTATCGACGGGCCGAGTCGCTGTACGTGGGGGACTTGTTCGAGGAAGACCCGTACGAGGAGTGGGCCGTCGCCGAGCGCGAGCAGGCTCGCCAGGAATATCTCGACGCCTGCCGCTGGCTGGCGGCTGACGCGTCCCGGCGCGGTGAGCTGGCAGAGGCGTCACGCTTCCTGTTCCGAGTATTGCAGCGGGACCCCTACGACGAGGTGGCGCATCTCGACCTCATCGGGCGGATGGCGTCGGCTCGCCGCCATGGCGAAGCCAGGAGGCTGTACGGCCAGTACTGCGCGCGCATGGCCGAGATCGGCGTCGAAGCCGCCCCCTACCCGGGATGAGGCCGGTGCCGGCTGCGCCGAGCGTCGTATCCTCCGAGCGGTGATGGCGATCCGCTCGAGTCCACAGCCCGCCGCAGCAGAATCGACCGCCTCCCGACCTGGCGGTGCCGACCGATGACGATCGAGCGGCTTCGGGCCGTGCCCCTGTTCGAGCTCCTCTCCGACGACGACCTGGGGCGCCTCGACTCCCACGCGGAGACGGTGCGGCTCTCTCCTGGTGAGGTGCTCTTCACGGAAGGCGACGTCGGCGACCGTGCCTACGTCATCACCGAAGGGGAGATCGAGATCCTCAAGAACACCGCCGAGAGGGAGCTTCTCCTCTCCGTGCGACAGGTCGACGAAGTGATCGGCGAGATGGCGCTGCTGCGGGAACAGCCACGGGCGGCCACCGCCCGCGCGCGCACCAGCTCGGAGCTGATCGCCATCCCCAAGTCGGAGTTCGACGCCCTGCTGGCCGGCAGCGCCGAGGCGGCGCGGGCATTGTTCGGGGTGCTGCTCGAAAGATGGATGGCGACGGAGGCCCACCTCCGCCAGAACGAGCGGATGGCGCAACTCGGCACCCTGACGGCCGGACTCGCCCACGAGCTGAACAACCCGGCGTCGGCCGTCAACCGTGCCGCCGGCCAGCTGCGTGAGGTGCTCGCCACGCTGTCTGACGCCGAGTACCGGTTGATCAGGGGACTCGACGAGGAGGCGGCCGCCGAGGCCGTCGCGTTGCGCCAGAGGGTGTTGGACGGTATTCGCACACAGCCCACCCTCGACGCGCTCGCCCGGGCGGACCTCGAGGACCGAGTCGCAGCCGCCCTGACAGAGGCCGGCGTGCAGGACGCGTGGCGGGTGGCTCCCGATCTCGTCGAAGCAGGGATCGCCGACGAGGTCGAAGATCTGATCGTGGCGGCGGGGGATCGGGCACCGGAATTGTTCACGTCGCTCAACATCCATCAGACCGTTGGCGACCTCGTCTACGACATCGAGGAGGGGACCAGGCGCCTGTCGGCGATCGTGACCGCGCTGAAGGCGTATTCGTACCTCGATCAGGCCCCGGTGCAGGACGTCGACATCACCGAAGGGCTCCGCAACACCCTGCTCATCCTCAAGCCGAAGTTGGCAGGGCTCGAGGTCGTACTCGAACTGGAGGACGACCTCCCGACGGTCGAGGCGTACGGGGGGGAGCTCAATCAGGTGTGGACCAACCTCATCGACAACGCCGCCGATGCGGTGCGAGAAGCCGGACGCGAGCCTGGGCGGATCGTGATCCGGACCCTATCCGACGGGGACAAGGTGGTCGTCGAGGTCGAAGACGACGGCGACGGCATCCCCCGCGACGTCCGAGAGCGAGTCTTCGACCCGTTCTTCACGACGAAGCCGCCCGGTTCAGGTACCGGCCTGGGGCTCAACGTCTCGTACACGATCGTGGTTCACCATCATCGCGGCAGCATCGACTTCGAGTGTGAGCCGGGGCGGACGGTGTTCCGGGTGACACTCCACCGCCAGATCGCCGACAGCTGACGCGGGTCACGACTCGGGGAGGCCCGTTCCCTCTTCGTGGCGGTAGCACCAAGCCCAGTGCTCTCCAGGTTCCTTGGAGCGGATCACGGGATGGCCCGACTCGCCGTAGTGCGCCCTGGCGTGCCGGTGAGGCGAGTCGTCGCAGCAGCGGGTCGTCTCACACGTCACGCAGAAGCGGAGATGCACCCACGTGCTTCCGATGCGAAGGCAGTCCACGCATCCGCCGGCGGGCATCGGTACGAGCTGCACCGACTCGAGATCCTCACACATTCCTGTCCTCCTGTTCCTGCGGAGCCAATACCGCATCGATCCCGTACCTCGTTCGCGCCGCCTCGATCATGCGCCGGCGGGCCGGCTCGTCGAGGGAAGCCGCACACCGCCCGAGCACCAGCCCCGCCGCAGCGAGGTGGCCGTCCGGACGCGCGCCGGTGAGCCGACCCAGTGCCAGGTGTAGCCGCCATTCGAGCGGCAGCAACTCCCACCGCTGGGCCGTGTCGAGTCCCATGCGCAGGATGCGCTCCGCTCGAGCAGGCTGGTCTCCCGCCAAGGCGGCACCGCTCACGAGCGCCACGTGAGGGGCAACGGCCCGGCCGGCGGGCAGCAATCCGATCAACCGCGACCCCTCGCCCACCTCGCCTCGTTCCACCGCGATCAGCGCCTGGACCAGCACACACGCCTTGTGCGGCGCGAACCGCTCCGAGTCGGGGCGCCGCGTCGCCGCCCTGACGATCGCCTCGGCGCGATCGAGTTCGCCCAGGCGCGCCAGCGTCATCCCGAGCAACGCTCCGGCGTGCAGCATCCAGTTGAGCGAGGCCACCGACGCGGCGAGGTCGTTCGCCTCCGAGAGGTGGGCGACCGCCGAGTCGAAGTCGAGGGCGTCTGCCTCCGCCGCTCCCAGGCAGAGCAGTGCGCCGATGCGCCACTGATCGTGGCGAATGCTCTCGGCGAGCGCCAGGCTGGCAAGCCCTTCCCGGATCCCCTCCCCCAGGCGCCCGGTGGAAGCGAGCACCTGGGAGAGGATGAAGCGGGCGTAGGACTCGGCCGCCGCCCAGCCCAGGTCCATGGACAGCGCCAGGGCGTCGTACAGCGCCGCCTCGGCAACTGCCGCACTGGTGGTCGGCGCCTCGGTGAGCACCTCGTATCCGGGGGCACTCAAGCTCTTGCCGAGCAGTGCCCCGACCACGCCCCGGCGATTGCCCAACCCGCGGAACGCCTCCAGAGCCTCCGCGTAGTGGTGCCACGCCTGGTCCCACCCCCCGCCGACGACGTGTGCCATGCCCAACAGATCATGGGACGAGGCGATGTTCTGGAAATCCTCGAGTTGCTCGAAGATGCCCAACGCCTCTTCGTGCAACTCGACCCCCCGACCGGGGTCGGTTGCGTTCACGTACCAATTGCCGAGCCGATTGAGGCTCACCCCCACCATCTCCGGGTCGTCCACACGGCGGGCGACCTCCAGCGCCTGCCGGAAGCACTCGCCGGTGCGCCGGTAGTCACGCGCCGCCCACACCTCTCCCAGCGCCACCAGAACCTCCCACTGCAAGCGGTCGTCGCCGATGTCGCGAGCTTGCGTGAGCGCGGAGTCGAGGTCGGCGAGCGCACCGTCGATGTCTCCCCCGTAGTCACGGCCGCGACCTCGTCCGAGCAGCAGTCGAATCGCGACGGGGGCGGGAACGTCGGCGGTGAGCATCGAGACGCCCCGTTCGAAGTGCGTCGCGCCGTCCCGCAGCGCACCGAGACGAAACGCCCGCTCCCCCGCCTGCAGCGAGTAACGGGCGGCGTTGAG
>CAZCRP010000289.1:0-4023 GCA_964501055.1 uncultured Acidimicrobiaceae bacterium | reverse complement strand
CACCACCGAGAACCACCCCACCCCCTCCTATCCTGACCCCCGCGACCGGCGACGCCGAGTTTCCAACCGCGTTGTCAACCCATCCCGCCCACGTAGCTCAGGGGATAGAGCAACCGCCTCCTAAGCGGTAGGTCACAGGTTCGAATCCTGTCGTGGGCGCTTCAGGCCTGTTGCTGCTGCAACCGGCGACCGGCAACCGAAGTGCTCATCGACCATGCCTCCGTCTCGCCTCGCACGGCGGCCACGAAAGCATCCCCGGGCACGCTGATCGCCGTCACCCTCTCAACGGCGGTGACCGTGGCGGTGCGCGGCACCGACTCCATGGCAGCGATCTCACCGACGATGTCGGCAAAACCCAAGTCGGCCAGATGGCGATCCCCCTTCGTCACTCGCAGGCCTCCCTCGATGACCAACAAGACGAAGTTGGTCAGTTCGCCCTCCCGGATGACAACCTCACCCCCCTCGTGCTGGACGATGCGGCTGCGGCGGGCCAGCACCTCCAGCGCCGGCGGGGAAAGCAACGAGAACAACGGCACCGACCCGAGCGCGGCAATCACTTCGGTCGGGACATAGGCCTCCCGGTCGGCATGCACCAGCAGGGTGTACCCGACGACCACCGTGAGCGGGATGAGAACCCCGAAGATCGCCAGCGCCGAATCGACTCCAACAGCGGCCACCACACCGGAGGCGATCAGGGAGCCGGCGGCCAAGGCGGCCAGGCCGACACTCTCCAGCACGCCGAAGACCCGCGACATCACGTCGGGGGCCACCAGTCGCTGCAACATGGTCCGCACCCCCACATCGAGCAGGCTGAAGCCCGCCCCGGAAACCAGCAGTAGGAACAGCCAGGTCGGCTCCACTCCCAGCACCACCAGCGCCCCTCCCCGCAGCAACGCGCCCGCGATCAACACCGGTGCCAGGCGGCGGCCCACCATCGAAGCTGCCAGGAACCCTCCCGCCAGCCCGCCCAGACCCAGCAACGCCACCAGATAGCCCGCCCCCGAATCACCCAGCCCAAGCACTTCGAGCGCCAGCACCACGGTGAGGATGTCGAGCGCCCCACCCACCAGCTGTGAAACCGCACCCAACAGCACCACATACCGCTGCCGGGGAGCGTCGGCCAGCAGCCGGAAAGCAGCAAACATCCCAGCATCCGAAGCCTCCCCCAGCCCCCCGGCGCGAGCGACCCGGCCCATCCCGCCAAGGGCCAGCGCGCTGACCGCTGTCCCCACCGCCAGCACGATGAACACCCAGCCGGGCTCGGCCTGCATCATGATCAGGCCGGCCAGGGCCGGCCCCACAAACGTGCCCGCCCCTTCGAAAATCGAGGACACGACGTTGGCGGCGACCGCATCCGTCGGCTCGTCGGCCAGATCAGGAATGAGCGAAGCGTGAAGCGGCCGGCCGACGCTGAAGGTGGCCGCGGCGACAGAAGCCAGGACGAGTGTCAAGATGATATGAACGTCGGCCAAGAGGGCAACCCCGGTCACAACCAGCGCGACAGCCATCCACAAGTAGGTGAGGGAAAGCGCCCGGCCGCGCGGCATCCGGTCGCCTGCCATGGAGAACACAGGTGCCGCCACTGCGGCGAATACGAGTTGGATGGCGGCCACCACCCCGACGAACCCAGCACCCTTCACCTGATAGGCCCACACCAGGATCGTCACCCAGGTTCCCCACTCGGCGACACCGAACAGAAAGAACGAGCCGAGGAGTCGACGCAGTCGCCGGCTCCCCAGGACTCGGCGAAAGGCGGCGACCGGGGCTTGCAAAGTCGGCGGGAGCATACCGGTCAGCCGTGACGCGGCGGGGCCGGAAACCCTAACCTCCGCGCCACCTCATGGTCGAGACCTTCTACGAACCGCTCAGCCACCTCGATGCGTCGTTCCTGGCCCTCGAGACCCGCACCACCCACATGCACGTGGCGGGGGTGGCGTTGTTCGACTCCGGCCCCCTGCACAGGGGCGAAGGCGGCATCGACATCGGCCGTATCCGCCGTCACATCGCCTCCAAACTGCAGTACATCCCCCGCTACCGCCAGCGGCTCGGATACGTCCCCTACAACCGGTCACCGGTGTGGATCGACGACGACAGCTTCAACTTCGACTACCACGTCCGTCACACCAGCCTGCCGCGGCCAGGAAGCGACGAGCAACTGCGCAACCTGGCGGGGCGGATCGTGTCCCAACAGCTGGACCGGGCGAAGCCGCTGTGGGAGTTGTGGGTGGTGGAGGGGCTGGCCGAGGATCGGTTCGCCATCATCGCCAAGATCCACCACTGCATGATCGACGGCGTCTCCGGCGTCGACCTCACGACCATTCTCCTCAACCTGGTCCCGACCTCCGAGATCGAAGACGCACCGGAGTGGCAGCCGCGGCCTGCTCCCAACGGCACCCAGCTGACGGTGTCCGAGCTCGCCCGCACCGCCCGCCGCGCCATCGACAACCTCGGCTCGGTGGGCGAGTTGATGAAGGAGAGCAAGGACTGGGTGGGGTCGACCGCCCGGAAGTTGGCCGCCGTCCGCAGCTCGCTCGAATCCGGGTGGCTGACACCCACCGGCCGCACCCCGCTCAACCCCGAGATCGGACCCAACCGCCGCTTCGACTGGACCGAGATGCCGCTGGCGGACGTGAAGGGGGTGAAAGACGCCCTCGGGGGAACCCTCAACGACGTGGTGCTCGCCACCGTCGCCGGCGCCATCCGCCACTTTCTGGAAGTGGAGCGGGACTTTCCCACCGCCGGCATCGACTTTCGGGTGATGGCCCCGGTCAGCGTGCGCAAGCCGGATCAGCACGGCCAGCTCGGCAATCAGGTGGCGATGTGGCTCGTCAACCTGCCGGTGAGCGAACCGGATCCAGTCAAGCGGCTCCGTCACATCGCCGGCGAGACCCGCCACCTGAAGAAAGCCGACCACGCGCTGGGGGCTTCGACGCTCGTCGACCTGAGCAGGGGCACCCCGATCCCGCTCCTCAGCCTCGCCAACCGCCTGGTGGGAAGCGCCATGCGGCCGTTCAACATGACGGTGACGAACGTGCCAGGGCCCCAGTTCCCGATGTACCTGCTGGAGGCGAAGATGCTGGCCAACTTCCCGATCGTGCCGCTGTGGCAGCAGCACGGCGTGGGCATCGCCCTCTTCTCCTACGACGGGCGGCTGCTGTGGGGCATCCACGCCGACTACGACACGTTGCCCGACACGGCCGGCTTCATCGCCTCCATCCACCACAGCTTCGGCCTGCTGCAGAACGCCGCCGCCAGCGCCGTCTGACCGCTCACCGGCTTGCGTGGTGCGTGCGCCGGGGGAATCCCGTACGCAGTCCGGCTGCGGACCGCCGACCAGTACCGTGCCCTCCTTCGATGACCCTGCCTCCCTCCCCCACCGAGCACGCTCCCCACCGGCCGCTGGGGGCGGCGCTGGCCGGCGCGGTGATCATCTCGTTCTCGGCGATCACCTACCAACTGTCGGGGGTGAGCGCCTCCACCGGGACCTTTTTCCGCGCCTTCTACGCCCTGGTCGCCCTCGAGCTCCTGGTCAGGGTGGGACGCTCCCCCACCGTCCGCGCCGGGCGCGAGCGGTGGATGGCGTTCGCCTCGGGAGTGTTCCTCGCCATCGACGTGTGGCTGTGGCAGACCGCCATCGGCCACATCGGAACCGGCCTCGCCACCCTGATCGCCAACAGCCAGGTGGTGATCGTTCCCCTGGTCACGTGGGCGCTCTTGTCCGAACGCCCGTCCACCCGAGCCTTCACCGCCATGCCGGTCGTGATGGGGGGGCTGGTGCTCATCACCGGTCTCGGCGGTGACGACGCCTTCGGCTCCAACCCGGTGCTGGGGGTGGTCCTGGCGGTCTTCGCCGCCCTGTTCTATTCGGCGTTCCTGCTGCTGTACCGGTATGCGAACACGAGCCTGGCGCCGGTCAGCCAGGTCTTGCGGGACGTGGTCGTCGGCTCGACCGCCGGCGGGCTGGCCACCGGTCTCCTCAGCGGCGACCTCGACTTCGTGCCCGCCTGGCCCAGCCACGGCTGG
>CAZCRP010000288.1:0-4042 GCA_964501055.1 uncultured Acidimicrobiaceae bacterium | reverse complement strand
CGACCACCGTCAACTCGGGCCGGCGGGAGGCGGCGATGGCCACCGCCGCCGACCGCGAGCCGGGAGCCAGGACGAGGTGCGTCACCCCGCCTCGAATCAGTTCGTCGACGATCACTTCTGCCAGCGCCGTCGAGGCGTTCGGTCTGGTCACGTCAGCAGCTCCGCCGCGTCCCGCAGTCGGCGGAGCAGGCGCAACTCGGTCTCGGCGTCGGCGCGCCAGCGGGCGATGAGCTCGGTGTCTGGGACGGGACGGCGCACCTCGATGGCGCCTTCCACTGGACGCAACGGCTCCCTCGTCACGTCGCCCTCCAGCAAGGCGGCAGTGGCGAGACCGCAGGCGTACGGGAGGCCGGGCAATGCCGCGGCGGCGACCAGTCCGGCGGCCAGGCCGATCGAGGTTTCCAGCGCCGACGACACGACGACCGGGAGCCCGGCCCGTTCGGCCAGGTCGAGCGTGCGCCACATGCCGCCCAGGGGCTGGACTTTGAGGACCAAGATGTCGGCTCCGCCTCGTTCGACCACCTCCATCGGGTCGTCGGCGAGACGCACTGCTTCATCGGCCGCGATGGGCACATCGATCCGCTGCTGCAACTCGACGAGCTCATCGATCGTCCGAACAGGCTGCTCGACGTACTCGAGACCGTGCACGGCGAGCCGTCCGATATTGGCTGCCGCCTCGTCCACGGTCCAGGCGGCGTTGACGTCGATCCTCAGCCGGCCGTCGGGACCGAGCGCCTGACGGACCGCGGCGACCCTGGCGTCGTCGATCTCGGGGCCCTCCCCCGGCTCTGCCACCTTCACCTTGGCAGTGCGACACCCTGACTCGATCACCGTGTGGTACGCCACCTCGGGATCCACCGCCGGGACCGTGACATTGACCGGAATCGAGCGCCGGACCGGATCCGGCCACTCCCGCACAGCTGCCTCGAGGCCGGCCGCCAGCCAACGGGCGGTCATCGTCGGCGGATATTCCGGGAACGGGCTGAACTCGCCCCAGCCGGCCGCGCCTTCGATGAGCACCGCCTCGCGCCACGTCACGCGTCGGAACCGGACCCGCATCGGGATGCGGACAGGGTGGAGCGCGACGTCGGCGAGGCTCATTCCGACTGCCGTTCCCGCAAGAACGCCACCACGCGGTCGATCTGGTCGTCGGAGAGGGTGCGCGAGAACGCCGGCATGCCGCTCCCCCTTCCGTGGCGGATGACCCCGGCGAGGAACTCGTCAGGGAGGTCGACAGCCGGCGAGCCAGGGCCGAGCGCCGGGCCGCTCCTGCCTGAGAGATCCGCCCGGTGACAGCTCGCGCACATCTGGCGATAGATCTCGGCGCCGGTGGCATCTTCGGCCGGGACCCCGCTGCAGGCGGTGAGGACGACGAGCAGCCAAGAAACCAGGCGACGGCGCATGGCGCCGATGGTAGGGGAACGCTCCCCCACCGCCGATGCGACCGGGAGCGCCGCCCGCGCGGATCAGCCCAGTCCGGGCCGCTCCCTGTCGACCCATTCCACCAGCGCCCTGACATCCTGGGCGTGTCGCATCGACGCCACGAAGACGACATCGCCCGCATCCACCACCGTCACATCGTCCAGTCCGAGGACAACCACCGGTCGCGCGTGGCTCCGTATGTAGGAGCGGTGGGTGTCGGAGGCGATCACGTCTCCCACGAGCACGTTCTCGTCGTGGTCGCGCTCCCCGATCTCCCACAGGGAACGCCAGGAGCCGACGTCGCTCCAGCCGGCATCGAGCACCACCATCACCGCACGGTCCGTCTGCTCCATCACGGCGACGTCGAAAGGCAGCGACAGCGCGTTCTCGAAATCCCGCCCAGGGTGCACGATCGGCCCGGCGGTGCCTACTAGCGACCTCTCGACGGCCTCGACGATGGAAGGCGCGTGACGACGCAGCTCCGTGAGGAGCACATCGGGTCGAGCCACGAACATGCCCGAGTTCCAGAAGTGCCTGCCCTCGTCGAAGAGACGGGCCGCCACCTCCGCCGCGGGCTTCTCGACGAATCCGGCGATCGACCGGACGGCACCCTCCCCGGTTGCCTCGATGTAGCCGTAGCCACTCTCGGCACGGGTGGGAACCACGCCGAACGTGACGATGTGACCGTCGCCGGCAGCAGCCACCGCCGACTGCATCGCAGCCTCGAATGCGGGCTGGTCGGCGACCAGATGGTCCGCTGGAAGAATGGCCAGCACCGCATCCCGGGGAGCCACGAGCGCGGCGGCGGCGATCGCAGGCGCCGTATTGCGACCCGCCGGCTCGGCGATCGTCATGGAAGGCGGGCATCCGATCGCGGCCAACTGCTCCATGATCTCAGCCGTCTGGTCCCGTCCACAAACGACCATGGGACCGACGACCGCGTCGAGCTTCGCCATCCGCAGGGCCGTGGCCTGCAGCATCGTCCGATCGCCGAGCAGCCGCTGGAGCTGCTTCGGCAAGGCGCGGCGTGACAATGGCCACAGGCGGGTGCCGCGACCTCCCGACATCAGGACGGGGATGACGGGGGAAGACATCGCTGACAGGGTACCGACGGCCGCCAACGGCACCACGAGTTATGGTCCCGACTTCCGCAACGAGCGAGGTTCCGTGTACCAGTTCCTTCTCTTCGTCCACATCGCCGCCGCCGCGGTGTGGATCGGAGCGGCCGTTCGTCAGGTCGTGGAGTCTCCGGTGGTCGAGGGTGCGTCTCCCGCTGCGCGGGCGACGTGGCACCGCACCCAGGTGGCGCTCGGCACACGCCTCTACGCACCCGCCGCGATCGTCGTGCTCGCGACGGGCATTTGGATGGTCATCGTCAACGACAACGTCGGCTTCGGAACCCTGTTCGTGTCAATCGGGTTCCTCGTCGTGATCTTCGGCGCGGCCGTCGGCCCCGCCGTCTTCGGGCGCAGGTCGGAAGCAGCGGCGCTGCTCCTCGACGAGGGCGACGTGGAGGGGGCGAAGGAGATCGCCCGCAAGATGCGCCCGATCGAGTATCTCGACCTCGCCCTGCTGTTCGTGGCGCTGGCAGCGATGGTCTGGAAGTGGGGGATCTGAGCACGGGGTCCGTGGTCAGCCGCCGAACCGCTCCCGGTACAGGGCGGCGATGCGCAGGTAGTCGGCGACCCCGTGGCGCTGGCGTTCGACCTCGTCGCTGGTGAGTTCACGGACCGGCCGGGCGGGTATTCCGAGCGCCAGGGTCCACGGCGGGATCTCCGTTCCCTCCGTGAGCACCGCCCCGGCGCCGAGCCACGCCCCTTCGCCGAGCACCGAGCCGTTGAGTACCCGGCTCCCGATGCCGACGAGGCAATGGTCGCCCACCGTCGCGCCGTGCACGACGGCGACGTGGCCGATCGTGACCCTGGCGCCGATGTGGGTTGGGACGCCGGCGTCGCAATGGACGATGGTGCCGTCCTGGACGTTGGTGGCCTCGCCGATGGTGATGCGATCGAACTCCGCACGGACGACCACGCCGAACAGCACGACCGCGTTCCCGGCGATCGTCACGTCACCGTGGATGTGGGCTCCGGGCGCGACGAAGGCATCCGGGTGTATCGACGGTGCTCTCACCATTCCTGGTAGACGTCGTGACCGCTGAAGGTGACGTGACCGCAGACCTCGCATACCGACCGGGTCAGACCGCCGATCGTCTTGGGCGCGCCATATGCGTGCTCGTGGGGTGGAACCTTCTTGTCCCGGGCGCGACCGAAGAGGGAGTGCTTGCGGGTCGGGCGAGCGTCATCGGCGTCCGCCACCTCCAACTCCTCCACCTGGCGGTGACCGTTGGCCGACACCGCCTCGACGGGCTCCTCGAACACGACCTCGTCGACCGCAGCCTCGGTCGTGAATTCGGCTTCCGTCGCCTCCACCGGCTGTGCGGCTGGCACCTCGGGCGGGGCAGGGGCTTGCTCCACCGGTTCCACAGGCGGCGGTGTGAACGCCGCCACGTGACCGGCCGCGGGCAGCACGTAGTCCTCGATCTCGATCTCGACCTCGGCGACGGCCGGGACCTCGGGAAGCGCGGGTTCGGTCGCCCACACTGCCCCCGAGGCCGCCGCCT
>CAZCRP010000287.1:0-4061 GCA_964501055.1 uncultured Acidimicrobiaceae bacterium | reverse complement strand
GCGCCGATTTGATCGTCAGCTTGCTGGGCGCATGAGAAATGCAGCTAAAGCGGCGGTCGTGGGACCGCCCAGCACATGCCGCTGCGGCGGTCGCTTCGTTTCCGGGAGCGATCCGTCGGCACCACAACCGACGATCGGAGGAAACGATGTGTCGTGGACGATTCTCACAAGCACTCGCAGAGGGCCGTGTCCTGGTCGCCGATGGAGCGATGGGCACGACCCTCTTCTCGTTGGGGCTCGAGGGCGGGGGATGTCCTGAGCTGCTGAACGTCGAACGGCCGTCATTGGTGGCGGACGTCCACCGCCGGTTCGCGTCGGCCGGGGCGGACCTCGTCCTGACGAACACGTTCGGGGGAAACGCCCGGCGCCTTGCCCTCCACGGGGCCTCGCACCGCGTCCGTGAACTCAACCTGGCGGCCGTGCAGGTCGCCCGCCGCGCCACTTCCTCCTTCGAGACCCTCGTGGCAGGATCGGTCGGGCCCACCGGCGATCTGCTCGCTCCGCTCGGTCCCCTCGGCCATGACCAGGCCGTCGACGTCTTCGCGGAGCAGATCTCCGCGCTGGTCGAGGGCGGGGTCGACGTCGTGTGGATCGAGACGATCTCGTCGCTGGAGGAACTGGCCGCCGCGGTGGAGGCGGCGACCCGCTTCGACGTCCCCGTCGCGGCGACGCTCAGCTTCGACACTGCCGGTCGCACGATGATGGGCGTGAGGGGCACCGATGTGGCGAACTGGACCGGGATCGACCAACTGGCCGCCGTCGGCGCCAACTGCGGAGTCGGGCCGGGCGATGCAGTGGCCGCGGTGTTCGACATCACCGAGGCGCGGCCGCGGACCGTGGGCGTCGCCAAACCCAACTGCGGGATGCCGCTGTACCAGACCGACCGGCTGGTCTACCCGATCGGACCGGAAGGGATGGAGGACTTCGTGGACCTGGCGGTGCGATCCGGGGCGAAGGTGGTGGGGACGTGCTGCGGCTCGACGCCCGAGCACATCGCCGCCGTGCGCGCCGCGGTGGACGCGTCGCGCGTCGCCGTTCGCCCCGACCGGAGCGAGATCGAGGACCGGCTCGACGCCCGTGCCCTGGCGGCCATCCCCGTTCCTCGCCGTCGTCGGCGGGCCTGAGCGCCGTCCCATCGAGGCGAGTCGACTCGCCAGGACGGATCTGCCAGCCTGCCCGCCGATGGGAGTGCGTCACGCCACCGAAGCCGACTTGGAGGCCATCGTCCGGCTCATCGCCGGCCAACAGGTCCAACCGAATCGTCACATCCCTTATCTGGGGTCGGATCCCGATTCGATCCGCGCCGACATCACCGCGATGGACGACTGGACCGCGCGCACGGTGGTGTCCGCCCCCGCCGGCGGGACGATCGACGGTTGCCTCCTCGCCGAGGTGGACACCGACATGGGGAGGTGCTGGTGGTGGGGTCCGTTCGTCAGCGCCGACGACTGGGCGGGCACCGCAGACGCCCTGTACACCGCGGCGCCGGGCTCGGTCGAGACACCGGAGCAGGAACTCGCCCCTGACGACCGCAACCTCCTGACCGCGGAGTTCGCCCTTCGGCACGGCTTCGACCCGGAGACCGCCTCCGCCGTGCTCACCTACACCGGCCCCAACTTTCGGAGTGGGCACGGCGCCGTGGCGCCGGCCGGGGAGTGGAAGGACGAGGTGGCGGCGCTGCACGACCTCCTTTTTCCCGGGACCCACACCACGGGGCGGACACTGGTCGACTCAGACGACATCCGGCTCGTGATCGTCGAGTCCGAGGCGCTCTGCGGCTATGTCGCCGCCGAGGTGCATTCCGACGGGTCGGGGTACATCGACTACCTGGGCGTCGTCCCCGACACGCGGAGGAGGGGAGTCGGTCGAAGACTGGTGCAGGCCGCGGTCGATGCGCTCAGGGAACGCGGTGCGGCGTCGGTGGATCTGACCGTGCGCGAGGACAACCATGCCGCCCGCCGGCTCTACGCCTCGCTCGGCTTCACCGAGGAACGCCTCGTCCGCCCCTACCGCAAGGGCTTCACCCTGGAAACGCGTTCTTAGCGGGGCAGCGCGTCACAAGTGACGCGCGACGCAGAGCGAAACGCGGATCCACCCCGCCACGCAGGCCACCCGGTCAAGGGGACGCGTCACCAGCGACGATCCCTACGGAACGCGCGTGACGGAGACGGGTGGTCGATAGCGGAGGATCACCCGATACATGCCCGCCGTCGACACCCATCCGAGGGTGCGGGAGTCGGCGGCGGTCGCCTCGGGGTTGTCCGACTCCAGCCAGGCCTCGCCGCCGGAGACGGCGGTGGCGCGTTTGACGAGCCACAGGTCCTTGCCAGGATGCGGGACGACGACGATCGATCCCGGCGGTGGGTCGGCGTCCAGTGTGGTGACGAGGACGTCGCCCGGGCGCAGGCCGGGGAGCATCGAGTCCTCCAATACCCGGAATCGTCGCATCTCGGATTCACCTGCCTTCCTGGTGGGAGTATGGTCGGAGAGCCAAGTCCAACTGGAGGTAACCGCCCATGGGTCTGTTCCGAGCGGCCACCGCGGCCCACGCCCACTGTGATCTCTACTGCGGTGTCTACGACCCCGCCCAGGCCAAGATCGAGGCGATGTCGGTCTGGAAGTCCGCCCAGAAGTACCACGAGTCCAGCGACGAGGTCTTCCGGGACCGCGCCATCCTCATCAAGGAGAACCAGGCCGAACTCGTCAAGCATCACCTCTCCGTCCTGTGGACCGACTTCTTCACACCGGCCCATCGCAGCGAATTCGAGGACCTCGACGACCTCTTCTGGCGCGCCATCAACCAGGCGGGAGTGGCGAAGAAGTCGATGGACCCGGCCGAGGGTGAGAAGCTGGTCGGGCTGATCGACGACATCGCCGAGATCTTCTGGAAGACCGACAAGTCCAAGGACATGGGGGTCTACCCGCCCTCCTGACGGAGTCTCCGGACTGACGGAGTCCCCGGTCTGACGGAGTCCCCGGCGATCCTCGGCTCTTAGGCGGCTTCCCGGCCCGAGGCGGTGTCTCGCGACTGGCCCGACTTCGGCCGCATGGAGGGCGTGAGGCGAGTCAGCGTGCTCCGCGCCCAGCCGTACTGCTTCCCGAGCAGCGCGAGGCCGGAGGCGAGCAGCACGATCCCGGGGATGACGGGGAGGAACAAGCCGGCGATCCCGACGACCACCAGCAAGCCGCCCGCCACCGAGATGGCGGCGCTGGAGAGCAGCGAGCGGCGAGGCGTGTGCATCCCCCCAGGATGCCATGTCTGGGGCGCTTGCGGACGAGCATTTCGCGCGACGGCACGGGGTCGCGGGCCACCGATCGGGCGCTCACACTTCCAGTGCGTCGCCCTCCAACTTGGTGAACAGCGGCTCGACCGGACCCAGCGTGCCGCCCGCCGCCACGGGCGGGCGGGACCACCCGGCTGGCTCGGCGTCGAGTCCCAGCATCGTTCCCAGCGTGCGGGTGGTGAAGGGGAGGTACGGGGCCAGCGCCACGCGGAGGCCGGAGATCGCCTGGATCGCCGTCCACAGCACGGTGGCGGCCCGCTCCGGATCGGTCTTGATCCTCTTCCACGGTTCCTCGTCGTTGAGGTAGACGTTGACGCGCTGGGCGGCCGACATGGCGCGGCGGAGCCCGCTGCGGAGTTCCACCCGTTCGATGAGTGCGCCCACCTCTCCGAGTGCCACGTCGACCGCTGCGATCAGCGCCTCGTCCGTCTCCGTCGGCTCGCTCGGCGTCGGGACGGCGCCGTCGAAGTGCTTGGCGGCCATCGACAGCACCCGGTTCACCAGGTTTCCCCAGGTCGCGACCAGTTCCGAGTTGATCCGCTCGATCATCTGCTCGTCGGTGAGATCGGTGTCGTTCTGTTCGGGCAGCACCGCCGCCAGGGCATACCGGAGCGCATCGGGTTCCAGCCGTTCGGCGTACCAGCGGATGGACCGCCCCACTCCCATCGACTTCGACGCCTTCGCGCCCTTGAACGTGATGTACTGGTTGGCGGGGACGTCGGTGGGGAGGTTGAGCCCGCCGTGACCCATCAGCAGCGCCGGCCAGTACACGGCGTG
>CAZCRP010000286.1:0-4085 GCA_964501055.1 uncultured Acidimicrobiaceae bacterium | reverse complement strand
CGTCGTCGTGGTCGTCACCGTCGGACTGACAGGAGGCACAGTCGTGGTGGTACCAGGAGACAGCCTGTGGAAGATCGCCGCCCGGCACACCGACGGGGCCATCGGCCCGTACTGGCTCAGGGTCGTCGAGCTCAACCGGCATCGATTCGAGGACGTGGACCTCATCCATCCCGGGGACGAAGTAGTGCTGCCGATCAACCCAGCAGGGTGAAGCGAACTCGTCGGTCGGGGTTGTCCCCGTTGGTGTCGACCAGCACGATCGACTGCCAGGTGCCGAGAGTCGGCCGGCCGGCCACCACCGGTACCGTCACCGAGGGGGCGATCCAACCCGGCACGACATGATCCCGGCCATGCCCCGGCGAGCCGTGCCGGTGATGCCACCGATCGTCGGCGGGGAGGAGGGCGTCGATCGACGCCACCAGGTCGCGGTCGGAGCCGGCCCCCGTCTCGATGATCGCCACCCCGCACGTCGCGTGGGGGACGAACACGTTGAGCAGGCCCTCGTCATCGTCCCGGAGGAAGGAGCGAACCCGGTCGGTCAGGTCCACGACCGTCGGCGTCTTCCCCGTCGTGAGCGCCACCTCGGCGGTGCGCACGGTCAGGTGTTGTCGCCCAGGAAGATCTCGGACACGCTGGAGTCCATCAGGATGGCCTGCAACGCCTCCGCCAGGATCGGTCCGATCGACAGCACCTTCAGTTTGTCCAGTTGGCGTGCGTCGTCCGACACGGGCAGGGTGTTGGTCACGATGACCTCGTCGACCGGCGCGTTCTTGATGCGGTCGATGGCCGGTCCCGAGAGCACTGCGTGGGTCGCGGCGATGCGAACGCTCACCGCACCGCCTGCCCGCAGCAGCTCCGCCGCGTTGCACACCGTTCCGGCGGTGTCGATGATGTCGTCGACGATGAGGGCGTGACGGCCCTCCACGTCGCCGGACACCTCGAGCGCCTCGGACACGTTGTGCTCGTCGGGTGCGCGCCGCTTGTAGACGAAGGCCACGCTGGCTTCGAGGTGCTTGGCGTACTTCTCGGCCCGCTTCACACCACCCGCGTCGGGGGACACCACCGCCACCGGCCCTTCGAAGGTCCCGCGGAGGTAGTCGGTGATGATCGGCAGTGCGGTGAGGTGGTCCATCGGGTTGTTGAAGAAGCCCTGCAGCTGGCCGGTGTGGAGGTCGACGGAGACGATCCGGTCGGCGCCTGCCGTCATGAACAGGTCGGCGACGAGCCGGGCCGTGATCGGTTCACGCGGCAGCACCTTCTTGTCCTGACGGGCGTATCCGTAGAACGGCATCACAGCGGTGATCCGGCGCGCCGACGCCCGCCGCAGGGCGTCGATGATGATGAGCTGTTCCATGATGGCGTCGTTGATCGGCCACGAGTGGCTCTGGATCACGAAACACGACGCGCCCCGCACGCTCTCGGTGGGACGGGCATACAACTCGCCGTTGGCGAAGCGGGAGCGGTGCAGCTCACCGAGCCGGACGCCGAGCAGGTCGGCGACCTCCTCCGCGAGCGCTTCGTTGATGCTGCCGGAGAACAGCATGAGGCGGTTGCGGCTGACGATGTCCACGGGCTTCCTCCACTACTCCGGGTCGTCTCCCGAACGGGAAGCACGGTAGCGGTCTGCCATCCTGCGGACGAAGCCGGGCACGTTCTGCTGGCGGCTGCGGGCTACGCCCAGTGCTCCCGGCTCGACGTCGGCGGTGATCGCAGATCCCGCCGCGGTCATCGCGCCGTCCCCGATCGTGACCGGAGCGACGAGCATCGTGTCTGACCCCACGAACACCCCGTCGCCGATGGTGGTCTCATACTTGGCGAAACCGTCGTAGTTGCAGGTGATGGTGCCCGCGCCGATGTTCGAACCGGCGCCGATCGTGGCGTCGCCCATGTAGCTGAGGTGGGGGATCTTCGAGCCCTCTCCCACGGTCGTCTTCTTCGTCTCGACGAAGGTGCCCAGCTTGGCTCCCCGCCGGAGCACCGTCCCCGGACGGAGCGAGGCGTACGGGCCGACCTCGCACGCCTCCCCTATCTCCGTCTCCCGAATCACCGAGTACCAGACGCGGCTCCCCGCCCCGATCGTGCTCCGTGACGCGAACACGTCCGGCCCGACGACGGCATCGGCTGCGACCACCGTTCCCGCCTCGAGGTGGACCCCTGGATAGAGGACCGCACCTGGCTCCACCCTCACGTCCGCGTCGAGATACACCATCGACGGGTCGATGATGCGCACGCCAGCCTCCATCATCCGCTCGGCGATGCGCCTGCGCAGCACCGCGGCCGCCTCGGCCAGTTGGGCATGGGTGTTGACGCCGGACACCGTGGTCGCATCGGCGGGGACCGCCATCACCGCATCCCGCCGCTTGGTCGCCATGGCCACCAGGTCCGGCAGGTAGTACTCACCCTGGGCATTGTCCGGGGACATCAGTTGCAGATCCCGACGCATGCTCCCCGCATCGAAGACGTACACCCCGGCGTTGATCTCGTCGATCTTCGCCTGGATGGCGTCGGCGTCGGGCTGCTCGACGACTGCGATCACCGCACCGGCCGTGTCCCGCACGATCCGGCCGTAACCGGCGGGATTCGGCACCACCGCCGAGAGCATCGTGACCGAGCCCGGATCGTGTCCGTGCGCATCGAGCAACGCCCGCAGGGTGCTCCCGTCGATCAGCGGCGTGTCGCCCGGGAGCACCAGCACCGCCGTGCCGGCGCCGAGTGCGCCGAAGTGATCCATCGCGACGAGGGCGGCATGGCCGGTGCCGAGTCGCTCGTGTTGGACGCAGTGCTCGACGTCGTCGGGCAGGGCGGAAATCACCTCGTCGGATCCGTGGCCGACGACGACCACCGTTCGCTCCGGTTTGGTCTCGGCGACGGCCTCGAGCACCCACGCCAACATCGGCCGCCCCGCCACCGGGTGGAGGACCTTCGGCAGCGACGATCGCATTCGGGTTCCCTCACCCGCCGCCAGCACCACGGCGACGTGACTCATCAACACCTCCCGATCGAGTCGATAGCTGGCCGGTTTCGCTGGGGGGACAGGAATCGAACCCGTACTAACGGGACCAAAACCCGTTGTGCTGCCAATTACACCACCCCCCATATGCGGGGACGGCATGAGCTTACCGAGCCGAGACCCCACCGCTTCGTAGCCTTGCCGCGAATGCCACCCCGGCCTCCGGCACGGCGCCCGCGGCCCCGGTGGCCTCGTCGAAGTCGACGAAGTAGGCGAAGTGGGCTGATCCGCTGCCGGTCATCATCACCGGTCGCGCCCACAGTCGCGCCAGATCGGCCGTCCAGTCGCCCAACTCTGGTTCCAGTGACAACGCCGCCGGAACGAGATCGTTCCGCAGCGGGCCGAGGTCACGCAAGGCGGGAGGGAGCTGCCTGCCCTCCACCGCCGGCCCGGTGGGACCCTCCATCTCGTCCCACCGTCGGTAGGCATCGGCCGTGGAGATGCCGAAGCGGGGCACAGCCACGGCCACGCAGAATCCGGCCAGGGCTGGTTGCGGCGTGATTAGTTCGCCTCGGCCCCCCATCCACACCGTTCCCCCGTCGAGCAGGTACGGAACGTCCGCCCCGACGAGCGGCGCCGCGGCCCTCACTTCCTCATCGGACTTCCGGTAGACCTCGGCGGCCGCCCTGAGCGCGGCGGCGGCATCCGACGAACCTCCCCCCAGGCCGGCGGCGACGGGCACAGACTTCGAGAGCGTCATCGAGAGGCGTGGCCGATCGGGGCGGCCCACGAGGGCGCGCACGGCCTTCCACACCAGGTTGTCCTCCCCCTCAGCCAGATCCGCGCCTTCCACCACCAGGCATTCGTCGTCGCCGGTGGCGACCGAGAGCAGGTCGAATCGGTCGATCGTCTGCACGAGGGAGCGCAACTGGTGGTACCCCGAGTCGTCCCGCGGCTCGACCTCGAGCGACAGGTTGAGCTTCGCAGGCGCTTCCCACGCGGTGGATGTCACCGCACCACCTGCGCCAGCCGCACCCAGTCCGACACGGCCAACTCCTCGGCGCGAGCAGTGGGGGCGATGCCTGCGGCGGTGAGCGCCGACTCGGGATCCCCCACCACGGAGGCGAGCGAGCCC
>CAZCRP010000285.1:0-4121 GCA_964501055.1 uncultured Acidimicrobiaceae bacterium | reverse complement strand
CTCGGCGGCGGCGTCGAGGAACCCGAGGTCGAAACGGATGTTGTGGCCAACGATGACGGCTGACCCGACGAACTCGGCGAACGTGGGAAGGACGGACTCGATGCGGGGCGCATCCACGACCATGGCGTGGGTGATGCCGGTGAGGAGCACGATCGACGGCGGGATCTCCGCCCCCGGGTCGACCAGCGTCTGAAACGTGCCGAGGATGTCGCCTCCCCGTACCTTCACCGCTCCGATCTCGGTGATGGCGCAGTCGGCGGCCGAACCGCCGGTCGTCTCGAGATCCAGCACGCAGAAGGTCACATCGTGCAGCGGCGTGCCGAGTTCCTCGAAACTCCGTTGGGCGGGAAGCGACATCGTCACCTCGATGTGGGGATGCAGGATGCGCCCCGCACCGTAGATCGAACATATGTTCGGTGTCAACGACATCCGCCGGGTGACCGATCGCCGGGCCGATCACAGGTATGTTGGCGGCGTGGCGTATCGCTGTGCCCACTGCGGGAATCGCACCCGCTTCGACGTCGTCGAGACCATCCGACGACGTGGCTTCCATCACTTCACGCTGGGCGGCGAGCTCACGATCGAGGAAGAGGAGATCCTTTCCCGCGAGATCGAACGCGTGGTGTGTCGCTGGTGTGACCGGAGCGATGGGATCGAGGAGTTCTCGCTCGGTCAGGGTCGACGCTGACGGGCGGCCTCGAAGAGCACCACGCCGGCGGCCATCGCCGCGTTCAGCGAATCCGCGGTTCCCGCCATCGGTATGCGCACTCTGACGTCCGCCTCGTCGAGCCAGAGGGCGGACAGTCCGTATTGCTCCGCCCCGACCACGACAGCCACCGGACCCCGCATGTCCACCTCCCACAGGGTCGTCGACGAGTCCGGGGTGGTGGCGACGATGGCCACCCCTTGCCGCCGCAGCCACTCGATCGTCTCCGGCGTGGCAGCGACAGCCAGCGGCACCGTGAACAATGTGCCGGTCGACGCCCGCACCACGTTGGGGTTGAACGGGTCGGTGGTGGGATCGGCCACCACCAGCGCGTCGACTCCGACCGCGTCGGCGGTGCGCAGCATCGTCCCGAGGTTCCCCGGTTTCTCGATCGACTCGGCGACGAGCAGCAGCGGGGATGTCCCCGGTTCGAGGTCGGTGAGACCGGTGGGGAAGTGGGGCGCCACTGCCAGCAGGCCTTCGGGCCGGTCCCGATATGACGCCTTGCGGAACGGGGCCTCCGCCAGTTCGACGACCTCGGTCCCTTCGGCGGAGGCCGCCGAGATGAGCGCCTCCTCGTTCGGCCCGAGGAAGAGCGCCGGGCACACGAACAGGGTTTCGATGTCCACGGCCGCTTGCCTGGCACGCACGATCTCGCGGTATCCCTCGATCACGAACCTGGAGGTGGCGTCGCGATGCCGCCGATCCCGCAAGCGCACCAGTTCCTTGACCCGCTCGTTCTGGAGCGACGTGATGGTCACGAGTCCACCGGTGAGCCCGCCGCGTCGTCCTGGTAGATCTCGGTCAGACGGCGTCTCGCCCGCAGCACGGCCACCCGTACCGCACCGGTTCGCATCGTGAGCCGGGTCGCGATCTCCTCGTGGGTCAATTGCTCGACCTCCCGCAGCCACAGGATCTGGCGGTCCTTGGCGGAGAGCCGGCCGAGAGCGAGCCGGATCGACAGATGCTCCTCGCGGGCCATGACGATCGACTCGGGATCGTCGACCGGGCCGTAGTCGAGCTCCCGCTCGGTGCGGCCCTTGCGGCGGAGGCGGGAGCGCAGCCGGTTGCGGGCGATGGTCCAGAACCACCCTTCGAAGGCGTCGGGTTCGCGCAGCCGCCGGATGCTCCGCACCATCCCTTCTACCGCTTCGGAGGCGAGTTCCTCGGAATCGGCCCGGCTGAGTCCCATCCCTCGATAGAAAGCCACCAGGCGCGGGAACCCGGTGGCGAGTATCGATCCGAGGATGGCGGAGTCGCCGTTGCGAGCCTGGTCGACCTCGTGTCGGGATGGGGGCCAGCCCGACGCGCCTGCCCGGCTGCCGGATACCCCCGTCATGACCTCCAGCCTACGGCCGGTTCTGCTGGCCCGGTGCGTCTTGGCTTGGACTGTCCTCCCTCGGGCCCCTTCCGTCTGGCGGTCCGGCATGGTCGGGGCGCTGGGAGAGCAGCTCGCGCAGCTTGCGAGCCTGCTCGGACACGTCCTGGCCGGGATTCTCCTGCGTGGCGGTCGCCTTGGCCGTCGCCACCAGCGCGGCGACTGCTTCGGGCTGGCTGCCCACTTCCTCCTCGAACTCGTCGAGGGCGGCATGGGGATCGGAAGACTCGAGGATGCGGGTGAGGGTCTCCTGAACGAGATCCAGCGCCATGGCGAGCTCGCCGCGCTCGACGAGCACGCTCGTCTCCTGCAGCCGCTCCGCTACTCGTGGTCCGCCCAGGCCGACGAGGTCGACGATCCGCTCGTAGGCGCGATCGACCGTGTAGAGCCTGTCACCGGGGACGGCGGAGTCGGCGGTGGCGGCGAGGGCGACGTTCGACACGCCGAGCAGACCGGTTGTGACCAAGGCCACCACCAACTTGCGCGGCCGGTGGACCAGCGGCGTCATCGCCCGCTCCACGGCCCGATGGGCGGCGAACGGCGACACCTCGGAGGCGAGGTCGTCGGCGTAGCGCCGCAGGTGGTCGAGGGCGTCTTTCATGTCACCAGGAGGGTCTCATCGAGGCGGGCACCGTTACAGGTCGCACCGCCGGTTCCAACGACGATGGTCGTAGTCTTCGTGGCATGTCCGCCATGGTCCTCACGACTTTTTCGTCCCGCATGGAGGCCGACATCGTCGTCGCCCTGCTCGAATCGAACGGCATCCGTGCCTGGGCGTTGACCGATTCCGCCGGCGGCTTCGAACCGCAGCTGGAGTTCGCCCGGGGGGTGAGGGTCGTCACCTTGGAGGAGGATCTCGCCGAGGCCGCCGACTTGTTGGGAGTGATCCCCCCCGAGCCGGTGCCACCGCTGTCCGAGGAGCGGGAACAGGTCGTGCGGGTGGTCCGCAACGCCATCTTCCTGGCGGCGGGCGGCGGGATCGTGATGGCGCTGTGGGAGTGGCTGCGCTGACTCAGCGGGACCACCGTTCGTGGTGCACCACCTCGTCGGCGGGCCGGCGGCCGCGCGACAGCGACGACGAGCGCCGGTCCGGTGCGGGATGACCGATCGTGACCACGCCGATCGGTGACACGTCGGAGGGAATCTCGAGGAATTCCGCCAGGCCGGTGAAGGACTGCACGCCGAGAAAGCCGGCCGCCAGTCCCTCGTCCACCGTCGCCAGCAGGACCGACATCAGGGACGCGCCGGCGTCCACCCACCAGTACGGGACCGGCCACTCGATCTCCGCGCCGTCGTCACCGATCTTGTCGGGTTCCCGGTAGCGGCGGTGGTACGCCGCCTCGGAGACGCACACGACGACATGGACCGGCGCCCGGGAGATCCACGGGTCGAACCCTCGTGCCACGTATTCGGATTCGCCGGCAAGTTCGGCGATACGGCGGCGACGGTCCGGTGCGGTCACGACCACGAAGGACTGGCCCTGGGTGAAACCCGCGCTGGGCGCCCGCCATCCCGCCTCGACGATCCGCCCGATCACGTTCGGGTCGACGGGGTCGGGCAGGTAGTTGCGGACCATGCGTCGCCGGCGCACGACTTCTCCGAACTCCATCAGCAGACGATACCGAGCGAGAGGCTGCGCCCTCGGGTGCTCAGAGGTCTTTGATGGCGCCGATGATCTCCCCGATGCCCTCCTTGGCATCGGCGAAGTACATGAGGGTGTTGTCGAGGTAGAAGAGCGGATTGTCGATTCCGGCGAAGCCGGGTGAGAGGCTGCGCTTGATCACGATGGCGTTCCGTGCCTTGTCCACGTCGAGGATCGGCATGCCGTGGATCGGGCTGCCCGCCTCGCGGGCGGAGGGGTTGACGACGTCGTTGGCGCCCACCACGAGCGCCACGTCGGTGCGAGGGAAGTCGGAGTTGATGGCCTCGAGGTCGAACAGCAGGCTGTAGTCGACGTCTGCCTCCGCCAGCAGCACGTTCATGTGCCCCGGCATCCGACCGGCCACCGGGTGGATGGCGTAGCGCACCTCGACCCCG
>CAZCRP010000284.1:0-4126 GCA_964501055.1 uncultured Acidimicrobiaceae bacterium | reverse complement strand
CGTCGGCGGCGGCGGCGGTGACCATCGCCAGAGCCCGTTCGGGGGGGAAGCGTTGGGCGTCGCCGTAGCGGATGCGCGCCAGGCGTATCGCCATGCGCATCTCCTCGAACAGGTCCAGCCGCTGGTGGGAAGCGGGCCCATCGGTGGCGATGGCGACCGCGATGCCGGCGGCGAGCATGTCGTCGACCCGGGCGATCCCCGAGGCATGCTTGGAGTTGGAGCAGGGGCAGTGGGCGACGGAAACCTGCTTGCGGCCGAACAGGGCGATGTCGTCGTCGGAGAGCCACACGGCGTGCGCGGCCACGACCCGGCCGTCGAGGAGCCCGAGCGAGTCGAGATATTCGGGGGCAGGCATCCCGGTCTTCTCCCGCACCGCACTGTCCTCCCACTCCTGTTCGGCCACGTGCATGTGGACGAGCATCCCCGTCTCAGCCGCCACTTCGGCCAGCCGGCGCAGACACGGTTCGCCGACCGACCACGCAGCGTGCGGTCCAAGCCCGACTTCGATCAGGTCGTGCGACGCCCACCGCTCACGCATCGCGAGTATCTCGTCGAGCTGCTCCTCCCAGCGCCCGAAGCTCGCCAATTGGGCATCCTCGATGATGGGTGCGGTGACCACGGAACGGAGGCCGACTTCCGACGCGGCTTCCGCCACCGCCTGTCCGTGGAAGTACATCTCGACGCTAGTGGTGATCCCGTTGCTGAGGAGTTCCACGGCTCCGGCACGCATGCCCGCCCGCACGTCTTCGGCCGTGAGCTTCGCTTCCCGCGGCCACATCACCTCGTGCAGCCACCGGTCCACCGGAAGTCCCTCGCCGGCGCCGCGCAGGAGGATCATGGGGGTGTGGCAGTGGATGTCGACCATGCCCGGCATCAACAGTCCGGTGATCCGGTGCTCAGCGCCGTCGTGCGCCGGAGCTTCGCCGACTGGGCCCGACCAGACGATCCTGCCATGTGCGACATCGACGACTCCGTCGCGAATCACGCCTCCCTGGTCGTCTGCCATCGTGAGGAGGATGTCGGCGACGAAACGATCCAAGAGGGCTCCCAGGCGGTTGTCAGACAAGCTACTGGTAGCATGAACGGGCTGTCAATCGAGGACCCATGACCGTCGAGCCCTCCATGACCGGGGCCACGCTCTCTGCCCGCGTGGCGGCCGATCTGCGAAGCCGTCTAGAGGCGGGCGAGTGGGCACCCGGCGAGAAGCTGCCGGGTGAGCACGAACTCACGGCGAGCTACGAAGTCTCGCGGGCGACCATCCGCACTGCACTGCAGGACCTGGAGAGTCGCGGCCTCACCGTCACCCGCCACGGCCTCGGCACGCTGGTCACTGCTCACGCTGCCGCCGGGCAGGCCGACCTCCGCCGGCTCGAGTCGATGACCGACACGATCGTCCGGCACGGGCGCTCTCCTGGGATGCAGTACCGAGCCATCGTGCTGCGCCCCGCGACCGCGGAGGAGGCTGACAAGCTCTCGCTGGATCCGGGGGCGGAGGTGCTGGCCACCGAAAGGGCGATCACGGCTGACGGCGAGAAGGTGGCGTTCTCCTACGACGTGCTGCCCCGCGCCGTGTTCCCGTCCGACTTCGATCCGAGCGAGGTGTCGGGCTCCCTGTTCGCACTGCTCGAGAGACACGGGGCCCGGGCAGTAGTGGCGGTGACCGAGCTCCACGCCACCCATGGCGACCACATCGGGTGGGGGAACCGGCCGGCCGATGCCTCCTACCTACTCCTCGTCCAGGTGCACTCCGATGCGCGCGGCGTCCCGATTGCGCTTGCCAGCACCTACTTCATCGAGGGCCGATTTCCCTTCGGCCTGGTTCGGCATCGATGACCGAAGCCTGCGCGTCGGGCGGTGTTGACGAGTCGGACACCGAGCACCTAGCCTCGCTGAACGAGCTTGTCTGACAACCCGGAGTGCATGCGGATGGATCGTCTCGGTCACCGATCGCTCGACTGGATCGACGGCGCGTTGGTCCTCGTCGACCAGACCCGCCTCCCGGACTCCTTCGAGACCCTGCGCGTCGACGATGTGCCCACGATGGTCGAAGCGATCAAGCGGCTGTCGGTACGGGGTGCGCCCGCCATCGGGGTGGCGGGGGCCTTCGGCGTCGCCCTGGCGGTCCGCGACCACGGCACCTCCTCCCGCGAGCTGGAGTCGGCCCTGGCGGCGCTGCGAGCCGCCCGTCCCACGGCAGTGAACCTCGCCCGGATGGTCGATCGGGCGGCATCGGTTGCCTCCGAGGGATTCGAGAGAGTGCTGAGCGAGGCGATGGCGATCCGGGACGAGGAGCTCGCCGCCTCGGTGGCCATGGGTGAGCGGGGCGCGGATCTCGTCACCGAACTCGCCGGGGACGGCCCGGTGGCGGCGATGACCATCTGTAACACTGGCGGCCTGGCCACGGTCGAGAGGGGGACGGCGCTCGCCGTCGTGCACACGTTGCATGAGCGCGGCCGTCTGCGCGAAGCCCTCGCCCTGGAGACCCGTCCGCTGCTGCAGGGGGCGCGCCTGACGACCTGGGAGCTGGCCCGCATGGGTGCCCCCCACCGCCTGATCGTCGACGCAGCCGGACCCTTTCTGCTCGCGCTGGGGGCAGCCGACGTCGTCCTGACGGGGGCCGATCGCATCGCCGCCAGCGGTGACACTGCCAACAAGATCGGGACCTATGCCCTGGCGTTGGGAGCGGCCAGGGCCGCCGTGCCGTTCATCGTCGTGGCGCCGGAGTCGACGGTCGACATGGCCACGCTCTCGGGGAGCGCGATCGACATCGAGGATCGGAGCCCGGGCGAGGTCACGACGCTGGCCGGTGTGGCCACTGCCCCCGCCGGGACGCCGGCGGCCAACCCCGCCTTCGACGTCACACCCGTCGACTTGATCACCGCACTCGTGACGGATCGGCGCGTGATCAGGTTCGACAAGGGCGAGACACTCGAATCGGTTCCCCTTGGAGGATCAACCGGCAAGGAAGCAAGAGAGAGGAACGACGCATGAGAGTGAACCGGAAGTGGATCGTGCTGACTGTCCTGGCACTGGTGGTCGCAGCGTGCGGCAGCACCGACGACGCAGCCGGCGACGACGAGACCGAAGGCCCCAGCTTCATCTACGTGACCCCGAACCCCATCGGAGTCAACAAGTTCCTGGAGCTCGGACAGGTCGGAACCCAGAGGGCCGCCGAGAAGCTCGGCGGCACCTGGCGGACATTCGAGTCGACCGATGACTCCAGTCGGAGGGCCAACATCGAGGCGGCGGTCGACGCCGCACCGGACGTCATCGTCCTCACCACGTTCACGCTGGTGGAACTGGCCGACGAGTTCTCCAAGGCCAATCCCGACCAGGAGTTCATCCTCATCGACACCTGCCCAGAGGAGCCGGCCCCCAACCTCCATTGCGGCGTGTTCCGCGAGCACGAAGGCGCCTACCTCCTGGGGATCATGGCCGGATCGCTGAGCGAGGCGAAGCGGGTGGGTTCGGTGGGAGCCATCGACATCCCGTTCCTCCACCGCTACACCGACAGCTTCGCCCTCGGGGCACAGTCGGTCGACCCTTCGATCACCGACACTCAGGTGTGGATCGGTGGCGACAACCCGTTCTCGGACCCGGCTCGGGCCAAGGAGCAGGCTCTGGCGGTCGCCGCCCAGGGGGCCGATCACATCTTTGCGGTGGGTGCCGGGTCCAACGGCGGGATCTTCGAGGCTGCCGTCGAGGCCGGCTTCTATTCGTACGGGGTGGATGTCAACCAGTGCCCAGACGCCCCCGGCTCCATCGTCGACAGCAACATGAAGCTGGTCGACGTGCTCGTCGAACAGCTCATCGATCAGATCCTGGCGGGTACCGCGGGCTCGGTGGTGTCGTTCGGACTGGCCGAGGGCGGTACCGGCGTCATGGCCCTGTCCGACGACCTGGCCGACAGCCAGTGTGTCATCGCCGACCATCCCGACATCGTCGAAGCCGTGAAGGCGGCCGCTCAGGGGATCATCGACGGCTCGATCGTCGTCCCCGACCCACTCATGGGCTGAGCCGGGCAATGACGATCGAACTGGAGCTTCGGGGAATCACCAAGCGGTTTCCCGGGGTCGTGGCCAACGACGCCGTCAACCTGACGGTGCGCTCCGGGGAGATCCACGCC
>CAZCRP010000283.1:0-4141 GCA_964501055.1 uncultured Acidimicrobiaceae bacterium | reverse complement strand
AGGACCACGGCCGCCGCGGTCGCCCGCCGGCTCGTCGCCCTCGACCTCGGACAGGTCACACGCGACATCGGACGGGAGTCGTGGTCGCTGGGGCGGTGGCTGCTGGCCGCCTTCGCGCTGGAAGCGCTGATCCTCGCCTACGTGCCGCACGAGGCAGTCGCCGCCGCGCTCGGCTCCACCAACGCTTGGTCGGTGCCTATGGCCGCCGTTATCGGCGTGCCCTTGTACGTGTCGAACTTCACGGCGCTGCCCATCGTCTCGGGGCTGCTGGGCCAGGGCATGGGCGGGGGCGCCGCCATCGCCTTCCTGCTCGCCGGGCCGGTGACGACGATGCCGGCCATGCTCGCCGTCCGCCCCCTCGTCCGTCGAGAGGTGTTCTGGTATTACCTGGGCGTGGCCCTCGTGGGAGCGACGGTTCTCGGAACGGTCGCCGGCTGGTTCATCTGAGCAAGCTCGATCACCTGGCTCGACGATCGACGAAGGCCATGGCCGGTGAGGCCGTCACGCCGTGGATGACCACCGAGATCAACACCACCAGGGCAGTCACCGCCCACACCTGCTCGATCTGGAGGAACTCGACCTGGTTGGCGGCGTGGGCGAGGTAGTAGAACGAGCCAACACCTCGAATGCCAAAGAAACCGACGACAGCGCGTTCGGTCCCGGACATCGGCGCGTTGACGAGGGCTGCGATCCCTGTCACGGGCCGGACCACGAACACGATCAGGACCGCGACCATCACGGCCCGCCAGTCGAAGTTTCCGAGAACCCCGGTGACGAGCGCACCTCCGAACAGGACGAGAACCACGGCGCTGAGCATTCGCTCGATCTGGTTGGCGAACTGGTGGAGGACCTCCAGATACGAGTGCTTGCGCTCTTGGTTGCGGATCACCACGGCTGCCACGAACACCGCCAGGAACCCATACCCGCCGGCCAGTTCGGTCGCTGAGTACGCGACGAGCGTGGCGGCGAGGGCCATCAACCCGTCCCTGATCCTCGACAGCGGTGTGCGGCGGGTGAACACGATCCACGCCATCACCCGCCCGACCACGATGCCACCGACGAGTCCCACCGTGAGCTTGTACAGGACTTCGACGAACAGGAAGTCGGCCAGCCAGCCCGACGGTGCGACCCCGCTGATCGCGAGGAGGATCGCGAGGTTGGTGAACGGAAAGGCGAGCGCGTCGTTGAGGCCGGCCTCCGATGTGAGCGCGAACCGCACCTCGTCGTCTTCCTGCTCCGAGTCGGGTGCAGCTACTTGCACGTCGCTCGCCAACACCGGATCCGTCGGCGCAAGCACCGCGCCGAGGAGAACGGCGGCGGCCGGGGTCAGACCGAGCACCCACCACCCCAGCCAGGCGACTGCCACGATCGTCAGCGGCATCGTGATGGCCAGCAGCCGTACGGTCGACGCCCACCGTTTCCAGCCGGGAGCCCGGTTCAGGGCGAGTCCCGCCCCCATGAGTGCCGTGATCACCCCCAATTCGGTCAACCGTTCAGCAGCCTCGCCGAACGCGATCGGATCGGGCGCGGTGAGGCCGATCGGGAGCGCGAACGCGCCCGCCCCCATGCCAATGAGGAGGATGGGATACGACAGTGGCCGGCCGCCGAGGATCCGCGGGAGCACGACTACGCCCATCGCCGCCAACCCGAGCATGAGCAGCACGAGGTCGTACGCCTCGAGGAACTCGATCACGGTTTCATCTGCTCACGACACCTGGTCGGGTCAACCAAGCCGGCATGCGGGCATTCAACCAGGTGGTGTGGCTCGACCATCGAAGCGCCCATGGCCCACCCCGCCCCCATCACATCAGTCGCCCGATTCGTCTGTTTGGCGACGTCGGGAGGAAGCTACTCGCCTCTCAGGGTCGGCAACGCCGGGCATGACCCACCGGCGAAGTACTTCTGGCACTCGGCGGCTGTGAACCCGCGGCTCAGCGAGGCTCGGGCGATCGCCACCAGTTCGTCGGGGTCGAGGGTGTAGACCTGGATGCCGCCGGTGCTGGTCACCACCGCCAGGTGGCCGTCATCCACGAACGCGACACCCTGGCCCTCGCGGGCGCCGAGGTAGATCTCCTGGTGGAGGCGCCGCGCGATCAGGTCCCACACCTTGACGAATCCGTCGGATGATCCGGTGGCAGCCAGCGTGCGATCCGCGTTCATCGTCCACGACTTGGGCGATCCCGCATGGATGGAGTGGATCGAGTCGACCACCTCGAGCGTGAGGGGATCGATCCACAGCAGCGATCCTCCGCCCCGTCCCAACACCCCCGTCACCGCCAGGATGTGCTCGTCGCCGGCGGTGTAGCCGATGAAACCGAGGCGGTCCCGCCCCGCCACATCCAGCGGGAGGGCGCGACGTTCCGTCTCCTGCCAGGCCGTCGTCGAGACCCGGACGATCGCGCCCTCCTCACTGCACGCCACCAGCAGATTCGAGGCGTCCGCCGTGAACAGGACGGACTCGGCGCCGAGCAGGCAGCCGTCGTACCCGCCGAGCATCTTTCCCGACTCGACGTCCCACGCGACGACTTCATTGCCCGCCGCCCCGTGGTTGGCAGCCGCCAGCCAGCGGCCGTCGGCAGACCACGCCAGGGCGAGGGCCCACAGCCGGAAGGGCGTGTCGGGGTACTCGGCACAGTCGCTCTCATCAGTCCACGTGAAATTGCACAGCCCCTGGAGTTCGCTCACGACCATGCCGGTCCGCAGCTCTCGGATCCGTATCGATCCTGCCCAGTCCAGCGGGTACTCGCCCGGGGAGGCGTCGGCGTCCTGACGGGCGAGGTACCGCCCGTCGGGCGAGGTAGCGAGCCGCTGGCCTGCCTGGTCGGCGATCTCGAAACTGACCTCACCCGCCGCGAGGTCACTCACGAACGTCGTCATGCGCGTCTCGGCGCCCACTCCGCAGTATTCGGTGTGGACCCCGTACCCGCCGGCGACCTG
This sequence comes from uncultured Acidimicrobiaceae bacterium, assembly GCA_964501055.1. GTDB lineage: Bacteria > Actinomycetota > Acidimicrobiia > Spongiisociales > ZC4RG35 > DATHWB01. Next base: position 1,204 of record CAZCRP010000283.1, on the reverse strand, counting down.
CAACGTTCCCGCGATCCCGAACCCGTCGCAGGTCGACACGCCGCCGGTCTCGCCACCTGCGCCGAGGTCGAGCAGGGTCGCACCTCGCCCGTCTCCCGAGGTCACGAGCATCCGCCCCTGCTCAGTCATCGACAACCGGCCCGATCCCACGGCCGGAAACGCCGCCAGGGGGCGGCCCTGGGTGTCGAGTGCACGCACCGTTCCCTCGCGGCCCGACGAGTACACCCGATCCCCGCCGGAGTCGAACGCAAACGACCACGCCGACCCGGCGTGACCCCACAGGAACGCCAGCCGCTCGGCCGTTGCCACGTCGAACAGTGCGATCGGGCGGTTGCCGAGCACGAGGAGCGAGCCGTCATGGTTGAGATGGACGACGTCGGGGTCGATGAAGATGTCCGTGCCCGGCAGCTCGCGGACGGCGAGGGTGTCGGTGTCCGCCACCGACGCCTCCCACACCTCCCAGGTCAAGAACGCAACCACACTTCCGTCGCCGCTCATCGCGGCCAGGTCGGCGAACAGGTCGTCGGTCACGACACGCCTCTCCCCGTCCGCCAACGAGACGAGTTCGAGCAGCAGCGGTTCGTCGGAGATGTTCAGGTCGAAACACGTGTCGGACGATTCGGGTACCGACACGACGGCGAGATGCGTCTCGGCCGCGCCCACCACGAGACCGCCGCACCGACCGAGGTCGATGCGCCGCACGAGTTCGCCCGTCCCGGCATCCCGGATGTGGACGCCCATGACGTCCGCCGGCGGTTCCTCCTCAGCCGCGACGTCGGACTGCCAGTAGACGCCGTGCACGAGGATCGAGCCGTCACCGACGAAGCGGGGACGGTCGACCACGATCGCCCGATCCCCGCCGGGAACGTCCCACGCCCACAAGACTTCGTCGTGGTCGAAGTCGTACACCTCGAGATGGGTGCTCGGCGATCCGAAATAGCCGCTGGCGACCAACCGGGATCCGCCGGGGTGGAGGTCGGTCCAGAAGGAGTTGACCTCGATGTCAGCCGGCCACTCGTAGCGGCCGATCACGCGGTCACGCGCCAGCGCGGCGTGCAACACCGACAGCGTGTCGACGGTGGGCTCTGCCAGGTCCGTCGACGCCACCGCCAGGAGCTTGGCCAGTGCCGGGTCCGAGTCGAGGGCAACGGCGGCGGACGCGGCCAGACTCACACCCCCCGCCATCCTCGCCTCCTGGTCCGCC
>CAZCRP010000282.1:0-4178 GCA_964501055.1 uncultured Acidimicrobiaceae bacterium | reverse complement strand
GCGGTGGGGACTCTTCGCTGCGTGCGAATCGACGCCGCATCCGCCAACAGCCTCGCCGGCACTCTGGACGAAAGGGCCGTGGCTTGACTCCTCCTCTTCCTGCCGGCGTTCCCGCCGGCGATGCTCGGCGGGCTGCTCCGCCACGTCGTTCACCGCCGGCGCGCCGCCCGAGCGGACCTGGACCGGCTCGCGACCTTGACCAGCCGCGAACGGGACGTCCTCGAACTCGTGGCGGGCGGACTCGACCGGGCCGCCATCGCCGAGCGGCTGTTCATATCCACTGATACCGTCCGCACTCATCTGATGCGGATGTTCCGAAAGCTCGACGTCCACAGCCAGCGCGAAGCGGTCGCCTTCGCTGCCCGCTGCGGGTTGGCCACCGATCCCGAGGGCGAGCGATGAGCGACTGGGAGAACGTGCGTCCTCGGCGCCGCGGCGAGGCGTGGGTGCAGCGCGACGGTGAGCAGACGGCGGTGTACAACCCGGACACAGAGGCGTTGCACCTGCTCAACGCGTCGGCCCGCGCGATCTGGGAGCTATGCGACGGCGACACGGCTCCGAGGGAGATGGCTGAGGCCATCGCCGAACTGACCGGACTCTCCCCCGGGCTGGCATGGACGGATGTGACGACGACTCTCGACCGGCTCGCCGAGCTGGGACTGGTGGAGACGGACGACGGCGCTAGCCTGCCGACGCAGCCGTGAGTGGGAGGCGGAGGGTGGATGTCAGACGCCGCGTGGGGCCCGCGCCTGCACACGTCATCGAGACCGAGGTGAAAGGCGACATCAGCCTCTTCGATGCCCGCCGGAACCAGGTTCTGGTGTTGAACGCAACCGCCTCGGACATCTGGCGGCTGTGCGACGGAGAGCAGACCGCCGACGAGATCGTCGAGTTGCTGGCCACCGCCTACGGTGTGCCAGCCGACGACATCCGCGGCGAGGTCAATGCGACGCTCGAACGGCTGATCGAAGAGGAGTTCCTCACTCCGTGAGGATCCATCGCAAGCCGGGTTGAAGGGAGGACCTCAGCGGCCTCGTGTGGGCCGCCGAATCGCATCTCCGCCTCCTCGGCACCGGCTTCACGGTCCGATGCACCTCAGCCGCCCACGCCGACCGGGTGGCGAGCGTGCTCGAGCCCTTTGTCGCTGCTCCATTCGGAGTGCCGGCCAAGCGTCGCCATCCGCTGGTCGAAGCGCAGCTCCGCGACACCCAGGCCCACCCCGACCAGGTCATCCTGTACCGGGACTGTCGTCGGCTTGGCCCGGCCGAAGCGGTGGACTCCGCCCTCACCCGGCTGGTGGCGTCGCTCAATCGGGTGGCGATCGAGTCGTACGCGGGTTTCGCCGCCCACGCCGGCGTTGTGACGAGGGGCGATCGGGCAATCGCGCTGCCGTCAGCGTCGGGAGGGGGAAAGTCAACGCTGACTGCCGCCTGCCTGGCAGCCGGACTCGCCTACGCCAGTGACGAGGCGCTGTGCGTCGATCCAACCGACGGAACGGTGATCCCGTATCCCAAGCCAATCGCCCTCACCGCCCGCAGTCTCGAGTTGCTGGGCCTCGCCCCGGACGCCATCACCGTGCCGGTGACGGACATGGACGGCCTGGCGCTCCCGGCCGATCTCGGAGCGGACGTGGGCCCTGACCGGATGCGGCTCGAGCACGTCGTGCTCGCGGGATTCGGCGACCACCACTTCGAACTCGAGGAAGTGCCCGCGTCCGAGGCCATGGTCGCCCTGCTCACCTATTCGTTCAACCACTACAAGCTCGGTGAGACGGCGTTCCGACTGGCGGCGGCGCTGGCGACCGAGTCACGCGTGTGGCGGATGACCTACTCCGACCCCCGCGCGGCCGCCCAGGCCATAGCCGAACTCCCCTGACCGACGCGCGAGGCGTGTTCGATGTCAGCGCCCGGGCGAAGGGCCGGTGCGTCGCTCACGCACAACAGATGATGAACTCCACATGGGAGATCGAGGTCTGCGTGGTCACCGTGAATGTGATCTCGCGATTCGTGGCGTCGTAGCTGGCCCCGGAGGACAGACAACCCTCGCCGACCTTGATGGCGAAGGAACCCTCGAACTCGCAGGTCTCCGGCAAAGTGACGACCCACGTCTTGCCGTCCGGGCTCACGTCGATGAGGCTCGTGTCGACGGGACAATCTCCGCCGAAGTCCACGGTGGTGAAGCCGCCGTCCGCTTCCGCCTCCTGCACGTCCAGGCACTTGCCGGTGCCGAAGCCCCCATCGGTCGAAGTCTGGCCGTGGATGCTCTCGCACTCGAATCCGGTTCCCTCGATGTTGATCTTGATCGCATACCACACGGTGCAGGCGGGGCTCGCCTCCTGCGCCAGGGCCCGATTCATGCCCACCGTCTGCACGACCGGTGTCGCCCAGATGACGGCGCCGCCGAAGATGGCGCCCCGCTTGAGCATTTCCCTCCGGGTGAGCCCGGGCTGTTGCTGATCCGTCACGATGTCTCCCTCTCCTCCGGTCCGCTCCCTACACCCTAAGGAAGCGGCGCCGGCAGGTCGATACGACGTTCGTCGTATGTGCCGCACGAGTCGCGCTGGATTTGGTCCGCAGTGGCAGGTGGCGTCACCGGGTGCCTCACGCCCGGGACGAGGGACCACTACGGCAGGTACACCTCGAGCAGGCTCGTGACCATCTCGCCGGTGATCGTGATCTCCCATACGGCGAAGTCGCCGCCGTAGGGCTGGACCTCGTGGCGCAGGAAGGCGCCGAGGTCGACCTGCACCCGTTCACAGCCGCCGGTGCAGTCGTAGACCCAGACCACGGCCACGGGATCGACTGTGACGCGTTCGGTGGCATCGTTGGCGTCGCGGAGCCACACGTCGTTGGGCACATCCTCGCCAGGCTCGATCTCACCGGCCTCGATGGCGAACTGACGGGCCTCCTCACCGGTGAGGATGACGAGCTCGTCGAACTCGATCGAGGCGCTGGCGGTGTAGATCTCCTTGATCCGAGCGGTCACCTCCCGCTGGTCCCCCTCGACGGGGGCCTCGGGCGCGAGGCCCGGCAGGTTGCTGCCAGTGGCGGCGATGTCGCCTCTGCCGCAGGCGGCCACGAAGGCGACGAGGGCGAGCAGCGCGGTGAAGGCGACGATCCGCCCCCGAACATGAGAAATCCCCTGTGGTTACAGGGGATTCTCGGGTGTGGGCCCTAGTGGATTTGAACCACTGACCTCTTCCGTGTCAGGGAAGCGCTCTCCCCCTGAGCTAAGGGCCCGGAGCGGTGCATTCGTGCAAGTGGAGGCGACGCCCGGAATTGAACCGGGGTAACAGGTTTTGCAGACCCGTGCCTAACCACTCGGCCACGTCGCCATGGATTTTCCTACCGATCAAAAAGACCGGCCGCGGCCGGTCCCGGAGCGGAAGACGGGGCTCGAACCCGCGACCTCAACCTTGGCAAGGTTGCGCTCTACCAGCTGAGCTACTTCCGCAGGACGTTCGATGATAGCCCCCGCCCGCGAGGCTCCGCCAACCACCGTCAGCGCCCCGACGAGCCGAACCCGCCGGCACCGCGTTCGGTGACGTCGAGGTCGTCGGCCTCCCTCAACTCCACCAACGCCACCGGGGTGATCACGAGTTGGGCGACCCGCTCGCCCCGCTCGAACCACACCGGCTCCGAGCCGTGGTTGATGAGGATGACCTTGATCTCGCCCCGGTACCCGCTGTCGATCAAGCCGGGCGAGTTCACCACTCCCACCCCGTGACGGGCCGCGTGGCCGCTGCGGGGAACCACCAATCCGGCGAAGCCGGCGGGGATGGCGACGGCCAGTCCGGTGGGAACGATCGCCCGCTCGCCGGGTTTGAGGTCGACGTCGACGGCGGTCACCAGATCGAAGCCGGCATCGGATGGATGCGCTCGCTGTGGCGGAGGTAGTTCCTTGTCGAGCCGCAGGAAGCTAACGTGACCCACAGTCATTTCACGTGGGGCGGTCTGGGCGGACTTACCACGGAGTTCAGACTTGCCACACGGATACTGTACCGAGTGTCGGGCCCAGGTCACCGTCCGCGACGGACAGTGCCTGCTCGACCATCCGATCGACCCGGCCACCATCGAAGAGACCCCCGGCCGGCGCCTGCGCGCCCCCGCCAGACGCCGCCGCGGCGCCCACGCGCCACTCCCCCACAGGTCGGCGGCACTCCGCCGCGAACCCCCTCC
>CAZCRP010000281.1:0-4179 GCA_964501055.1 uncultured Acidimicrobiaceae bacterium | reverse complement strand
CCCGCCTCCAGGTAGGGTGTGCCTCGCGCAGGGGCGTGCTGCTCGCGGCGATCGGCGGCGATGTCCTCGATCGCCTCGGCCACTTGCCGGTGCAGCGCACGCCGCTCCCGCTTGAGGAGCCCCCCGTACATCACGTCGTGGATGAGTGCGTGCTTGAACGCGAACTCGACCGTTGGGCGAGTGGATGCCAGCTTGACCATGCCGTGGGCCTCGAGCGCGGCGATGTGCGGATGGAGGGTGCTGCCGGCCCGGTCGCCCGAGGGGTGGACGGCGGCCAGGAGCGAAGCGGGGAACTGGCGCCCGATCACCGCCGCCACCCGTCCCGCCCGGCGGACGTCGGGAGGCAGCAGATCGATTCGCGAGGCGAGCAGCCCGTGGACGGTGGCCGGAACCTCGAGATGATCGACGTCTCCGGTTGCCACCCAGCGGCCGCCGCGCTCGACAACCATGCCGCTGTCGATGAGCATCCGCACGACCTCCTCGAGGAAGAAGGGGTTTCCCTCGGCTTTGTCGAGCACCATGTTGCGGAGACGAGCCGGGAGCGATTCGATCGCCAGCAGGTGCTCCACAACCCTCCGGCTGTCACCTTCGGCGAGGGGTGCCAGCGGCATCTCCACGAGGGTGTCGCCGAGCAGTCGCCGGGCCTCGGTCAACAGCGTCCATCCTTTCGACTCCCGATCGGGCCGCATGACGAGCACCAACAGCACGGGCGTCGACGGAGCCCGGTCCAGCAGTCCCGCCATGAGCTCGACCGAGGACTGGTCGGCCCAGTGGGCGTCCTCGCACACCAGCACCACCGGACGATGCTCGACGCCGAGACCCGCCACGACGGCATAGACGGCCTCGGCGTATTCGGCTTGGAGATGCTCCGGCGTGTCACCGGCGTCGGCGTCGGAGAGCCCGACCAGCTTCAGGAGCGGGCCGACCGCTCCGGGTGTTCCGGCTGTATCGCCCAGTTCCCCGATCGCCTTGGCGATCAACCCGGGGTCATCGGATGCAGTGACACCGGCGAGCGACCTCATCAACGAAGAGATCAAATGGAAGGGAAGCTCGTCGTCGTAGGGCACGCAGCGGCCAACCGCCCACAATGCCGTACCCACGCCGGAGAGTGCCGCCCCGAACTCCTCGGTCAGCCGGCTCTTGCCGACTCCCGGCTCGCCGAGGATCGCCACCACCCGGCCGGTGCCGGCGGCCGCGGCGATCACCAATTCGTGAAGTCGCTCCAGCTCTGAATCCCGTCCGATCATCGGGCTGGCGAGCCCGGAGATTCCGCGGCGGCGCTCATCCGAGCCCCGGACCGAGACGACCTCGTACACCTCGACCGGCTCCGACCGGCCCTTCAGCGCGGCGGACCCGATCGGTCGCACCTCGACGTCGTTCGCGACCAGCGCTCGGGTCGCCTCGGAAATGACCACCGTGCCGGGCTCGGCGATCTCCTGCAGGCGCGCCGCCACGTTGAGCGTGTCACCAAGCGCCGAGTAGAGGTTCAAGTCGCCGGCGTCGAAGTCACCCGCCACCACCAGGCCGGTATTGATCCCGACCCGGACCTGGAGCCTGCCTGGCCGCACCGCCTCGATGATGGCGACGCCGGCCCGGATCGCCCGGTAGGGGTCGTCCTCGTGAGCGACAGGTGCGCCGAACAGGGCCAGTATCCCGTCGCCGGCGAACTGCGAGACCGTCCCGCCGTAGCGCTCGACGGACGTCGCCATGGCCGCGATGGTCTGGCCGACGATCGCAGTCCAGTCCTCCGGGTCCATGCCCTCTGCGATCGAGGTCGACCCGACCACGTCGCAGAACAGCGCGGTGACCACGCGGCGCTCCGACGTTCCCCCCGCGTGCCCGGTTGTCGGCTCAGAATTCACGCGTCACCTCCCGGAATCGAGCGCTCAGGAAGGCGCGGTGGTGGGATCAGATGGACCAAGCCCTTCGGAGTTCGAGCCCTCGGGTGCTGCGGGAGGAGACTCCGCTGCCGAATGGGACTCGAGGAACAGCTTGGCGTAGAACCGGGGCCAGGGCTCATCGGGTGCCTCCGCCCGATGTCGCTCGTCCGCCTCGCGAAGCCAGTCCGCCACTTCCTCGACCGTCGGCTCGTGACCGAGGTACTCGGCGATGTCCGGGTGGACGTGGGCGGCGTACCACTCCGGCCAGACGGGGCTGGGCCCGCCCACCTCGAGGTGGTGTGCGCGCCCCGCCCGCCCGAACAGGCGGCCGAGTTGTGTGAGTCTGTCCTCACCGGGCATGCCAAAACGATACCGCCGGACCGGTTCGGCATGCGACCGAAGTCACCGACCGGCTGGAGTTCGTCGACGGGCTACCCCCACTTTGCGAGGAGTGGAGTCTGTCGGTCGTAAGGGTCATTGGAAGTCGGACGTAATACAACTGCTATTGACCATATATCTCCCGGTACTTATCATCGCACGGCCATGACCACCAGGAATGCCATAGAGGTCGATGACTTGCGCATGCGCTACGGCACGACCGACGTCCTCGACGGCGTGTCGTTCGCCGTCCGGCAGGGTGAGGTGGTGGCGCTGCTCGGCCCCAACGGGGCTGGGAAGACCACGACGATCGAGATCCTCGAAGGCTTCCGTCGCCGCTCGGCGGGCGACGTCTTGGTGTACGGCGTCGACCCCGAGAGCGGCGACGAGGACTGGCGGGCTCGGATCGGGGTCGTCCTGCAGTCGTGGCGGGACCATGCTCGCTGGAGCCCCCGGGCGCTGCTGGACCATCTCGGCCGCTACTACCTCCCGTACTCGACAACGGACCGGCGTCGCCCGTACGGCGTCGACGAGCTGATCGAGATGGTCGGACTCGAAGACCAGGCCGACCAGAAGATCAGGACCCTCTCCGGTGGCGAGCGGCGCCGGCTCGACGTCGCAGTGGGCATCGTCGGCCGACCGGAACTGCTCTTCCTCGACGAGCCGACCGCAGGGTTCGACCCTCATGCCAAGCGGGAGTTCCACGACCTCGTCCATCGGCTGACCGACCTGGAAGACACGACGATCCTGCTGACGACCCACGACCTCGACGAGGCCGAGAAGCTGGCCGACCGGATCCTCATCCTGACCAGCGGACGGATCGTGGCCGACGGGACCGCCGATCAGCTTGCTCGGGAGATCACGCGCGAGGCGGAGGTCCGCTGGAGCCGCAACGGCGAGCACTTCGTCCACTCGACCACCGATGCCACCGGCTTCGTCAAGCAGTTGCTCGACCAGCACGGCTATGACATCGCCGACCTCGAGGTGCGGCGTGCAACCCTGGAGGACACATACATCGCGATGGTCCTTCGGTTCGAGAGCGGGCTGGCCGAGGGCGCGGTGGCCGCCTTCGAAACGGTGACGGAATGAACCCCCGAGCCCACGCCATCAGAACCGGACTCGCCCGCGGCTGGCACGAGTTCCGGCTCAGCCTGCGCAGCCCACAGGACTGGGGCTTCTATCTGTTCCTTGCCGGAGCCACCATCGGGTTCCTGTGGTTGAACCGGAACAACGTCGTCGAAGGATCCGGCGTGACGATGTCGACGCCGGCATTTGCCATGCCGAGCATGCTCGGAGCGCTCATCGCCTTCAGCCTCGTCATTGGCCCCGGCTACGCCCTGGCCCTCGAACGCGAGGATGGAACCCTGCTGCGCTCCAAAGCCACCCCGCACGGCCTCAAGGGATATGTGACCGGTCAAGTGGTCCTCAACTCGCTCAGCATCATCCCCACCCTGGCAGTGATCCTGGTCCCGAGCATGCTCCTATTCGACGACCTGATGCGGAACGGCTGGCGGGGATGGACCACGGTGGTGTGGGTGACGCTCCTGGGCATGCTCGCCACGCTCCCCATCGGGATCATCCTCGGTTCGGTGGTGCCCGGGATCCAGAAGATGGGAACGTGGGGATTCTTTCCGATCATGGGCCTCGTCGGCATATCCGGGATCTTCTTCCCGATTCAGGTCCTGTGGGGTTGGGTGCAGGGCGTCGCTCAGGTGTTCCCGGTTTACTGGCTCGGGCTCGGAATGCGGTCCGCCTTCCTCCCCGAGTCCGCTGCTGCGCTGGAGATCGGCGGTTCGTGGCGGACGGGCCAGACGGTGGGGGTCCTCGTCGCGTGGGCGATCGCCGGGCTGGTGGTGGCCCCCCGGGTGCTGCGGCGAATGGCCAACCGCCAGTCCGGGTCGGCGGTGGAGGCCGCCCGCCA
>CAZCRP010000280.1:0-4201 GCA_964501055.1 uncultured Acidimicrobiaceae bacterium | reverse complement strand
TGTTCCGCGCGCTCGAGACGGGCTGGTCGCCCGAGGAGGTGCACGAGGCCACGAAGATCGATCCGTGGTTCCTGCAGCAGTTCGCCGATCTCGTCGAGCTCCGGAAGACGGCGGAGATGGTGGGCCTGCGCGACATGTCGCAGGACCTGCTCCGCACGCTCAAGCGCGCCGGGTTCGGCGACCAGGAGCTGGGACACATCCTGGGGGTGGGCGAGGCGGCGGTCCGCGAGCGGCGGCTCGATCACGACCTGAAGCCGGCCTACAAGCGTATCGACACCTGCGCCGCGGAGTTCGAGTCGTTCACGCCGTATCTCTACAGCAGCTACGAGCAGGTGTGCGAGGCGGACCCGACCGGACAGCCGAAGGTGATCATCCTCGGCAGCGGCCCCAATCGCATCGGCCAGGGCATCGAGTTCGACTATTGCTGCTGCCATGCCGTGTTCGGCTTCCGCGCCGAGCACGTCGAGACGGTGATGGTCAACTGCAACCCGGAGACGGTGTCGACCGACTACGACACGTCCGACCGGCTCTACTTCGAGCCGCTGACGGCCGAGGACGTGCTCGCCGTCGTCGAAGCCGAACGGCCGGAGGCGGTGATCGTCCAACTCGGCGGCCAGACTCCCCTCAACCTGGCGGCAGAGCTCGAGGCGGCGAACGTCCCGATCGCCGGCACCTCGCCCGCCTCCATCGACCTCGCCGAGGATCGCGAGCAGTTCTCGGCGGTGTGCCGCCGGTTGGGGATAAAGCAGGCGCCCCATGGTCTGGCGATGGACCGCCTCGAGGCGCTGGAGGTGGTCGATCAGGTCGGTCTCCCCGTCGTGGTGCGACCCTCGTACGTGCTGGGCGGCCGCAAGATGCGGGTGATCTCCAGCTACGACGAGTTGACCGACTATCTCGACGACCTCTACGGCGACGTCACCGAGCGGGAGATGAGTCAGGTCCCCCTGCTGGTGGACCGGTTCCTCGAGGCGGCGACCGAGGTGGACGTCGACGCCCTCTTCGACGGGATCGAATTGCTGATCGGCGGGGTGATGGAGCACGTGGAGGAAGCGGGCGTCCACTCGGGTGACTCGGCCTGCGTCGTCCCGCCGCCCACCCTCTCGGAGGCGGCCCACAAGGCGATCCTGGTGCACACCGAGGATCTGGCGAGGGAGCTCCAGGTGCGGGGCTTGATCAACATCCAGTTCGCCGTCAAGGGCGACGAGGTCTTCATCCTGGAGGCGAACCCGCGGGCGTCGCGCACGATTCCGTTCATCTCGAAGGCATCCGGGCTGCCGCTCGCCAAGGCGGCGGCACGGGTGATGATGGGCGCCACCATCGCCGAACTGAAGGAAGAGGGGCTGATCCCCGCTGCCAGGACGACCTCGTTCACGGCGGTCAAGGAGGCGGTGCTGCCGTGGGATCGGTTCCCGGAAGAGGACTCGGTGCTGGGTCCCGAGATGCGTTCGACCGGCGAGGTCATGGGCATCGGGCCGGACGCCGGGGTGGCCTATGCCAAAGCCCTCCTCGCGGCCGGCCATGTCCTGCCCCAGGAAGGAACCGTGTTCATCTCGCTCGCCGACCGGGACAAGCCGATGGGGTTGGCCGTCGCACAGGCGTTCCACATGCTCGGCTTCCGGCTGGTGGCGACCCACGGCACGGCCCGCTTTCTGGAGCATCACGCCGTCCCGGCCGGCGCCATCAACAAAGTCGGACAGGGCGACGACGACACGCGGGAGTGGATCGAGTCGGGTCGAGTGCAACTCATCGTGAACACGCCCCAGGGTGGCCGCTCCCGCTCCGATGGCCGCATCATCCGCCATGCGGCCCGCTCGGTGGGGGTGCCGTGTGTCACGACCATCGCCGGTGCGCTGTCCGTTGCCCGCAGCCTGCGAGCGGGGGACGCCGCCCTCTACGAGCCGCGCAGCCTGCAGGATTGGCACTCGTGAGCGGAGTCGATCTGGCGGCGCGGCTCGGCCCGGTCGCACTGCGTTCGCCGCTGGTGGCGGCCTCGGGCACGGTGGGGAGCGTCGTGGACTTCCTCGGCGTGACCGACTTCGACGACTACGGGGCGGCGGTCGCCAAGTCCGTCTCGGATGTCCCCTGGCCGGGCCGGCCGGCGCCGAGGCTCGCCCCGGCCGGGAGCGGGATGTTGAACGGCATCGGCATCCAGAACCCTGGCATCGAGGTGTGGGTGGCCGAGGTCGTCCCGCACCTCGCCGCGGCGGGCGTGCCGGTGTGGGGATCGGCGGTCGGCACCGACGTGGAGGGCTTCGTCACGGTGGTGAGAGCGATGGAGACCGCCGGGTTGGCGGCGGTGGAGGTCAATCTCTCCTGTCCGAACCTCGACGGGCACCTCTTCGCCCTCGACCGGCGCCTCAGTGCCGAGGTGATCGGCGCGGTCCGCGAGGCGGTGGCCATTCCGATCGGCGCCAAGCTGTCGCCGAACTCCGAGCGCATCGTCGAGGTGGCAGACGCGTGTCGAGAAGCCGGTGCGGACTGGCTGGTCCTGACCAATACGGTGTGGGGAGCGGGGATCGACATCGAGCGCCGGCGACCCGTGCTGAGCGGGATCATCGGCGGATACTCGGGGATCCCGCTCAAGCCGATCGCCCTCCGCTGCGTGCTGGAGGTCCATCGGGCCATGCCCGAGATGCCGCTCCTCGGTGTGGGAGGGGTCACGACGGGTCGCGACGTCATCGAGTACACACTGGCGGGGGCGTCGGCGGTCGGTCTCGGGACGGTGCACTTCGCCGAGCCGCGTGCCGGGCGACGCATCCTGCGCGAGACGGGCGCCGAGTTGAAGCGGATCGGCGCCGACCGGTTGGCCGATCTGGTGGGAGGAGCACACGGATGACGCAGATACCGGTGGCGGTGGCCCTCGACGTGCCCACGGGGGAGGAGGCGGTGCGGCTGGCGCGGGCCGTCGCGCCACACGTGGCGGCGTTCAAAATCGGACTGGAACTGCTGTCCGGCCCCGGACCCGTGCTCGTCTCCGCCCTGGCGGAGTTGGGAAAGCCGGTGTTCTGCGACGCCAAGCTGCACGACATCCCCCACACCGTCACGCGAGCCGCCGCCAACCTCGGACGGGCGGGAGCCCGGTGGATCACGGTCCATGCCACCGGGGGGAGGGCGATGCTCGAGGCGGCGGTAGAGGGGGCCGCCGGCGCCGGACACGGCACCGGCATCCTGGCCGTGACGGTCCTCACGAGCCTGAGCGCAGGGGACCTGGCTGCGGTGGGAATGGGCGACAGCGTCGGCCGGCAGGTGAGCCGGCTGTCGAAGCTCGCCGCAACTGCCGGAGCCGAGGGTGTGGTGTGCGCCGTGCGGGAGCTGGGCGACGTCGCCCAGGTTGCTCCCGAGCTCCTCACGGTTGTTCCCGGCATCAGACCGAAGGGCGCGGAGGTCGATGATCAGGCCAGGGTCGCCACCCCGGAGGAGGCCCTCGAGCGGGGAGCGGGGCTGCTTGTCATCGGACGCCCGATCACGGCCGCCGCCGATCCGGTGGCGGCCGCCGAAGGCATCGCCCGTTCCATCCGGCAATCCATGGAACGGCCTCGGTAGGATCGTCTGCATGTCACCGCCGCAACCACCGCAGATGTCATCGGAGCAGAGGGCGGCAGCGCTCGAACGGGCGGCGCAGGCTCGCCGGGTGCGGGCTGAAGTGAAGGAACTCCTGAAGTCGGGCTCGCTGGACATTGCCGGGCTGCTGGAACGGGCGGAGGCCGATGATCTCATCGGCGGCATCAAGGTCGCCGCCGTACTGTCGTCGATGCCCGGCACCGGCAAGATCCGGGCGAAGCGGCTGATGGAGCAACTCGGCATCGCCGACAACCGCCGACTCCGGGGTCTCGGTGACAAGCAGCGTGCCGCCCTCCTCGCAGAATTCTCCTGAGGGCCGTCTGATCGTCGTTTCCGGCCCCAGCGGGGTCGGCAAGTCCACGGTGTTGCGGGCGCTGTTCGACCGCCTCCACTTCGGGTTCAGCGTCTCCGCCACCACCCGCGATCCCCGCCCTTCCGAGGTAGATGGCGTGGACTATCACTTCGTCAGCCGGGAGCGGTTCTTGGAGATGGTCGACGCCGACCAGTTGGTGGAGTGGGCCGAGTACGGGGGCCACCTGTACGGGACGCCGGTCGAGTCGGTCCAGCTGGCACGCGAGCGCAGCCCGGTGGTGATCCTCGACATCGAACTGGAGGGCGCCAAGCAGGTGCGTGGCGTGTT
>CAZCRP010000279.1:0-4228 GCA_964501055.1 uncultured Acidimicrobiaceae bacterium | reverse complement strand
TGGTGCCGGTGCTGACGGGCTCGGCCGCGCTGGGCGGGATCACCGCCGAGATGCTCCTCGGTCACTGGTACCTCATCGACCCCCAGCTCCCGCGCCGGGCGTTGCGCCGTCTCGACCTCATCGGCGGCGGGGGAGTGGTGGCCGAGATCGCCGTGGCCGCCGCGCGAGGCTCGCTGCGCCCCCCGACCGACTTGTTCGGGGCCGCCTACCTCACGTTCGCCGCCCTGACGCTGCTGCTGGTGGTGGGCGTCTGGTATTCGCTCAAGGAGAAGGGCTACGAGGGAGTGATGGCCGCCACCGGCCTCTCCTACCTCGCCACCCTCACCGTCCTCGCCACCACCTTCCTCGCCCGGACGGCTTTTTAGCGGGGCGGCGCGTCATTTTCGACGCGCGGCGCAGACGAGAACGGGGGGAGAGGCGGCCGCAGCGGGCTCGGAGTTCCTACCATCCGGCCGATGCGGCGGAGGATCCTCGTTCGAATCTTCCTCCTCGACCTCGCGTCTCTGGTCGTCGGGTTCGTCGCCGCGTCCCTCTACACGTTCGGGACGCCACTGCCATGGAACGCCGGGTTCGCGTTCGTTCCCCCCAGCCAGACCGTGTACCCGCTGCTCGGCATCATGACGGTGGGCCTCGGGATCGGATCGTTCGTGTCCGCCCGGTCGTGGGGCCAGGGCATGCCCCGGCCGACCTACGGGCGGGCGGTCTCGAACGTGACGTCGATGGTCGTCCTGGTCGCCCTCGCGGAGTTCTTCATCCGCGATCAGTTCTACTACTCCCGGACCTTCGTCGCGACCGCGGCCGCCGTCACCTTTGCCGGGTCACTCATCCACCGGGCCGTCGCCCGCGCTCGACCGTGGAACGAGGCGGTGGCGCTCGTCACCCACGAGAAGAAGCTCATCGACGATCTGCACGAGGCGCCGCACATCACGATCGTCGACGTGCTCGATCCCGAGTCGCACACGCCCCCGCCGCCGCTCCCGCGCGGCACGACCTTGGCGCTCGACCTGCGGGCGGTGCTGACGGATCCGATGGCGCAGTTCGTCTCGTCCTCCAACCTCGCCGGCTACCGCATTCGCCCGCTCGTCGACGTGTACGAGGAGCACACCGGGCGGCTGGCGATCGTCCACCTGTCGGATGGTTGGGAGTTGCAAGCCCCCGTCCGCCAGGCGCGGGTCTACGAGATGGCGAAGCGGGTGGTCGACCTCGTGTTGACTGTGCTGGCGGCACCGCTGGCGCTGGTGCTGGGGCTCATCATCTGGCTGGCGGTGCGCCTCGACTCACCCGGCAGGGCGATCTTCTCCCAGACCCGGATCGGCCGGGGCGGTCGCCGTTTCACGCTCTACAAGTTCCGCACCATGATCGACGGCGCCGACCACGACGGGGCCCGCTTCGCGTCGATCGGCGACGCCCGCCTCACGCGGGTCGGCCGGGCGCTCCGCAAGGTCCGCATGGACGAGCTCCCCCAATTGTGGAACGTGTTGCGGGGGGATCTGAGCCTGGTGGGCCCGCGTCCCGAGCAGCCCGAGTTCGTGGCGGAGTTCGCCCGCTCGATCCCGTTCTACGACCACCGCCATCTGGTCCGCCCCGGTCTGACGGGGTGGGCGCAGGTGAACTACGGCTACGCCGACGACGAAGCCGACACCATCGAGAAGCTCACCTACGACCTGTTCTACGTCAAGCACCTGTCGCCGTGGCTCGACCTCAACATCCTCGGCCGCTCGATCTGGACCGTCCTCTCCGGCTTCGGCGCCCGCTAGGGGCGCGGCGTACCCAGGGTTCAGGAGTACCGTCGCGGTAGCTGCGAGCCCACGGTTCACCGCTTTCGCGCCCCGCGCGACGAACTGTGGGCTCAGGAGTACCGTGGCGGTAGCTGGGAACCCTGGGTTGTGGTCACCCCACGGCGGTTGTGAGGGCGAGGATCTCGTCGACGTCGTAGGCGACCGAGACGGCGGTCGGGGGGACGGGGATCGGGAGCCACGGACCACCGTCGACGCGAAAGCGGGCGAGCCAGCGGTACGACACCGTCAGCTGGTAGGCCGACAGCGTCGGATGACAGCGCGGGCCGCCCGGGACCGTGCAGGTCTTCGTCTCGTACACGTGGCCGAACGCGCCGTCCGGCCAGCCCGTCAACAGCGCGAACGCCACCGCCGGCACCGTCGTCTCGTTGCCGTCCCCCCAGTCGACCTCCACCGCGTCGACGAAGGTCTCCACCTCGATCCGCCGTCCCGAAAGCGGCGACACGAGCGCGGCCGACCACGCTGGCGGCGGCCGGTCGGCGAGGAACAGCGTCATGCCCGCCACCCCGGAGCCCGGTGGGGGATCCACGGTGGCCAACGGCCGCGGGTGCTCGTACTGGGCGAGCAGCTCGTACGCCTCGGCCAGCGCCGACGGCGCGTCCGCCGGTTCCGACGTGCACGCCGGGTAGGCGGCGTCGACGATGACCGGCCCGCCCGGTATCCCGTCCGGGTCGATGCCGAGGGTCGCAACGAGGTCGTCGTCGATCCCCAGCACCACCCACTCCGAACTGCGGGTCGTCCAGTACCAACAGAGCCCGCCGTCGCCGGAGCCCACCTGCGGCCGCAGCACCGCCGGCACGGCGCCAGCAGACCCGTAGTCGGCGGTCTCGACGCGGCCCGCCAGTCGACACCGCGTCACCTGCACGACGACGCCGTCGTCGTTCTCACCGAGGCCGCTCCAACAGGTCCACGTCTCGGCCGCCGACGCCGGCACCGCGACGAGGAACAGCAGGACGGTCAGCGCCGCTGCATGTGGTCGCAGACTGACAGCCACATCTCCCTCTCGTACTGATACCGGACGGCCAGACCCCAGCCGTCACCCACCCGGAAGAACACGCCGACGAAGTGGATCGGGTCGTCGACCGCCAGGATCTGGCGGTAGTCGACGTCGGCGGAGACCACCAGACAGTCGGGCCGGTCCAGCAGGATGCGCCGGACGTCGACGACGATCGCCTCCGCGGTGGGGGCCGCCAGCAACTGCACCGTGTCGAACGCCTTCTCCGCCATCTCCAGCACGGCCTCGGTGCCGGCCACCGGGTCGACGACCGACAGGTCGCGGCGGTGGATCGCCGAGAACCACCGGTAGTAGAAGTCGTGGACGATCCGTCCGGCTTCCACCTCCCGATCGACGGCGACCGTGGTGGTGGTCGTAGCCACAGTCGCCACAGTCGTGACAGGGGCGGCAGTCGTGACAGGGTCGGCAGGAGTGGTCGTCGTCGGCGCCAGCGCCTCGACCGCCGGTACGGGTGGCCGCAACGCCAGCAGCGTGACCACCGCCAGTGCGGCGACGATGGTGAGGGCGACTCCATGTCGCCAGCGATTCATGTCGGCCTCCCGGTCCCTCCGTGGACCCCTTCGGCCGAACACGGTACGCGTCTCGCCGCCGAACTCCAGGGGTGTTCTCGCCGCCGGCGCTCCCTTCGATACCCTTCCGCCGGTGCGCCGTCTCCTCCTACTCGTCCCCGACCCGGTCAAGCGCGCCGTCCGCCACCTGCCGTTCGCCGACCACCTGCGCACGCTGATCAGCGGCCGCCCCCGGCAGACAGAAGCGATCCCGGGAGCATTGCGGCCGGTGGTGTATCCCCCCACCTGGCTGGCGTGGGAGCAGATGAAGCAACGACCCCAGTACCTGCTCGAGGCCTTCGCCCGCGCCGGACACGAGGTGTTCTTCGTCGACACCGCCGAGCCCAGGGTGCGGCGGGCGGGCAAGGTGACGATCGTCCCCAGCCTGCGGGACGTCCCCGGCACCGGGCCGATCCTCTACACCCACTTCGCCCCGCTCCGCCACGTGTTCGACCGCTTCGCGCGCCCCGTCGTCGTCTACGACGTCCTCGACGACCTGTCCATCTACGACGACCAGGAGGCGGGGCTGCCCGCGGCGCGCAGGGTGCGGGCCCATCACGAGCACGTGATGCGCCGGGCCGATGTGGCGCTGGTCTCCAACCAGGTGCTGTTCGACCGGCACCGGGCGGAGCGAGCGGACCTGCTCAGAGTCGAGAACGGTGTCGACGTCGGCGCGTTCTCGGCTCCCGGCGCCCGCCCCCCCGACCTGCCGTCACCTCCCGTGGTGGGCTACCACGGGATGATCTCGACCTGGTTCGACTTCGACCTGCTGGACACCGTCGCCGCCACCCGCCCCGACTGGCGCTTCGTCCTCGTCGGGCCCGCCGACGACCGGGAACGGGTGACCCGTTGCACCTGGTGACCGTCGC
>CAZCRP010000278.1:0-4241 GCA_964501055.1 uncultured Acidimicrobiaceae bacterium | reverse complement strand
GGCGATGTCGCTGCGGTTCTTCACCGCCACGAAGACCGGGGAGCTGATCTCGCGTCTGAACAACGACGTGGTCGGCGCCCAGCAGGCCATCACCGGCACGTTCGTCTCGATCCTGTCGAACATCGTGTCGGTGATCGTGATCCTGATCGTCATGCTCCAGGCCGACGTGCTCCTGACCGTGCTGGCCGTCGCCGCGCTGCCGCTCTTCATCCTTCCGGCCCGCCGGGTTGCGAGGATCCTCCGCCGCCTGACCGAGCAGCAGATGGACCACAACGCCTCCATGTCGGCGATCTTGCAGGAGACGTTCAACGTCAGCGGCGCGCTGCTGGTGAAGCTCTTCAACCGGAGCGGAACGGAATCTGCCAAGTTCGCGGGCGAGGCGGCGTCGGTGCGTGACCTCGGCGTGCGCCGCGCCATGATCGGACGGTGGTTCTTTGCCGCGCTGGGGCTGGTGAGCGCCGTGGGCACCGCAGTCGTGTGGTGGGTGGGCGGATACCTCGTCATCACCAGTCCTGATCGGGTGACCATCGGCACACTGGTGATGTTCGCCGGGCTGCTGGCGCAGCTCTACGGCCCGTTGTCGGCGATCTCCAACACCCGCGTCGAGTTCGCCACCTCGCTCGTCAGCTTCGAACGTGTCTTCGAGGTGCTCGATCTGTCGACCGACCTGCCCGAGGCGCTCGAGGCGGTCGACCTGTCCGAGGTGGGAGGTTCGGTCGAGTTCGACCACGTCTACTTCACGTACCGCTCGGAGCGTCCCGAGGGGCTGGAGGCGGTCAAGCGCATCCGGCGCTCCGGCGGCACGTTCGACGATGCGCCGGTGGCGATGACCTCGACCCGGGAGTGGGCGATCGAAGACCTGTCGTTCCGGGTGGAGCCCGGCCAGCTGGTCGCGCTGGTGGGTCCCTCCGGGGCAGGCAAGACGACCATCTCGTATCTGCTTCCCCGTCTGTACGACGTGACCAGGGGCCGGGTGCTGGTCGACGGCCACGACGTGCGCCAGCTGCGGTTGGGATCGCTGGCCGATGCCGTGGGGGTGGTCACCCAGGAGACGTATCTGTTCCACGACACCATCGCCGCCAACATGCGGTATGCCCGGCCCGACGCCACTCAAGACGAGCTCGAAGCTGCCGCGACCGCCGCCAACATCCATGACTTCATCTCCACCCTGGAAGCCGGATACGAAACGGTCGTCGGCGAACGCGGGTACCGCCTGTCGGGGGGCGAGAAACAACGCATCGCCATCGCCAGGGTCATCCTCAAGGATCCGCGCATCCTCGTGCTGGACGAGGCGACGAGCCATCTCGACACCCGATCCGAAGCGCTCATCCAAGAGGCGCTCGAGCGCCTGATGGTGGAGAGGACATCCCTCGTGATCGCGCACCGGCTGTCGACGGTGCAGAGGGCCGATCGCATCCTCGTGATCGACGAGGGCCGGCTCGTCGAGGCCGGGACACATGCCGAGCTCGTCGAGCGGGGAGGGCTGTATGCCACGCTGCACCGCACGCAGTTTCGGGAAGCGGTCATGCCATGAACCCGGCGATGATCGAGGCAGCAGCTGTCCGGATCGCGGGACGCGTGCGCAAGACGCCCGTCCTGACCACGGAGGTGGCGGGTCGGCGGGTGCACCTGAAGCTCGAGTTGTTGCAGCACACCGGCTCGTTCAAGCCGCGGGGAGCGTTCAGCCGAGTGCTGGGAGAACCGGTCATCCCCGCCGCCGGCGTGCTGGCGGCCTCTGGCGGGAACCACGGCGCGGCGCTGGCCTACGTCGCCGACGCCCTCGACATCCCGTGCGAGATCTTCGTGGCAGACGTGACTCCCGAGATCAAGCGGCGCAACATCCTCCGGTACGGAGCAACGCTCACGGTCGGGGGCCCGCAGTACCCCGATGCGTTGGAAGCGTCATTGCGCCGTGCCCGGGACACCGGTGCACTGGAGATCCACGCCTACGACCACCCGGCCACGGTCGCCGGACAGGGCACCATGGCGCGCGAGCTCGACCAGCAGGTCACGGGCATCGGCACGGTGCTGATGGCCGCCGGAGGGGGCGGCTTCATCGCCGGTGCCGCGGCCTGGTGGCAGGGGCGGGTCGATCTCGTGTCGGTCGAGCCGGTCGGCGCTCCGACCATCCACGCGGCCAGGGAGGCGGGCGAACCGGTGGCGGTGTCGATCGAGTCGGTGGCGGCCGACAGCCTGGGATCGCGTCGCGTCGGTGAGGTGCCGTTCGAGGCGATCAAGACCGGCGTCACGCACAGCGTGCTCGTGACCGACGACGACATCAGGGCCGCGCAACGGCGACTGTGGGACGAGTTCCGGCTCGTGGTCGAGCCCGGAGGCGCCGCCGCGTTCGCCGGCCTCATCACCGGCGTGTTCGAACCGGAGCGCGACGGCGAGATCGTCGTCGTCGTCTGCGGGGCCAACTGCGACCCGCAGACGGTCACCGGTTGATCAGGCCGGGGGAGGACTGTCGGCGCCTGGCTCGAACGGCGACACGAGCAGGTGACGTCCGTCGTGGGCGATGGCCAACCCGGGTGCGGCCTCCAACCAGACGCGCACCGGAAGCGCTCTGAGCAGCGTGCGGGACGAGCTGCGCGGCACCCGGTAGAGGAGCACCTCGTGTCCCGGCGCGCTCACGCCCGGCAGCGTCGCCACGAGGTCGAAGGCGCCGAACACCGCCGCCATGCCGTCGAACGCGGCGATCGCCGACCCGTCGCGGAACCAGTCGACCGTGCGGCAGGACGCGCAGGCCGCCACCTCGACATCGGACGTGACCTGGTGGAGGGTGTGGGTGCAGGTTGTGTCGGTGCTCATCGAGTCCATGCCCGCAACCTACGGACAGGGTGTGACAGAAACGCGTTCGACGCCCGGTGGGTGGTCAGTCCTCGACGCGCTCGACGTCCTCGCTGCGGGAGGCGGGGACCAGGACCAGCGGACAGTGGGTGCGCTCCATCACCCGGGCCGACACGCTCGTCCATGCCTGTTCGGTGAACAGGCGGCGGGTGGCTCCCATCACGATGATGTCCGCCGCCAGGTCGAGGGCGGTCGTCACGATGGCGTCGGCCGGGTCGGGCCCCTCGACGAAGGTGATGTGCGGTTCGATCCCGTGAGCCCGCAGCGCGGCGACCACCGGCTCCACCACCCGCCGGCCCCGCTCTTCGAGATACGTGAGGGTCTTCATCTCGGCGGTGTCCGTCTGCCAGTCCCCCTGGTCGAGGAACGAGCGGCGTTCTTCTTCGTCCATCGACTCGAGGAAGGTGCGTGGCACCTGGATCACCGTCATCACGGTGACGTTGCCCTCCTCCGGGAGAAGCAGCCGACAGAGGTCGGCGCTCGGCACCGGGGGCAGCACCCCGGTGGTGGCGATGAGGATATGCACGAGGCGACATTAGGCCTGCCTGGTGGACAGGGGCCTCGGACGCCTACCCTCGCCATTTCATGGACGCCGCCCTCCTCAACAAGGTCACCTGGAAGATCCCGAACGCGCTGGTGCTCGTGGGATCGAGGGCCGGCGACGAGTGGAACGCGATGACCGCCTCGTGGATCACGCAACTGTCGATGGAACCGGTGCTGATCGGGGTGGGAGTCGACAACTCGGCCGTCACGCACCGGCTCGTCACCGAAGGCGGCTCCTTCACGGTCAACCTGTGGTCGGCCGAGGACACCCGTCCCTTCGTGAAGTTCTCCAAGCCGGCCACCAAGGAGGGAATGACCCTCAACGGATGGCCCATCCGGGAGGCGACGACCGGCGCACCGGTCTTCGAGGACGCCATCGCCTGGATGGACTGCGAAGTCCGATCGAGTCACGACTTCGGGACGCACACGCTGTTCGCCGGGGAGATCGTCGACGCCGGTGTCAGCGACGAGGAGCAGCGGGCGGCGGCGGTCAGCGATACTCGGATGAAGTACGGCGGTGTCAAGCGCGGCGGCCACTGAGCCCCGGGCGAGGAGCACACATGCAGGTCACGGTCGAGGACAAGGTCGCCATCGTCACCGGCGCTACCCGCGGCATCGGGCTCGCCACCGCGCGCATGTTCCTCGAAAGCGGGGCGGCGGCGGTGACGATCACGTCCCGCCGAGCGGAGAACGTGGACGCCGCGCTGTCCGAATTGGCGGAGGCCGGCTTCGACGAGCAGCGGGTGCTGGGGATCGCGGCCAGGGCCGACGACGACTCGGAGGCCGAGCGCACCGTGGCGGCCGCGGTCGAGCGCTTCGGCGCGGTCGACATCCTGGTCAACAACGCC
>CAZCRP010000277.1:0-4253 GCA_964501055.1 uncultured Acidimicrobiaceae bacterium | reverse complement strand
GGCGCCGTGCTCGACACGGTCGAGACCGGCGAGTTCCTCGATGGCAGAGACGCGCAGGCCCAGCAGCGCATCCAGACCGCGGAAGACGATCGTGGACGTGACGAACGTCCACCCGCCGATGGCCAGCACACCGATGGCCTGGAAGCCGAGTTGGGTGAGGCCGCCGCCGGCCAGCAGCCCGACGTCTGCGCCGAAGATCCCCACTGCCATCACGCCCCAGGCGCCTGCCACGCCGTGGACGGCGATGGCTCCAACCGGATCGTCGACCCCGCCGCGCTCGATGAGCAGGATGCCGCGGACGACGATGAACCCGGCGATGAGGCCGACGAGGACGGCGAACGGGGGTGCGATGATGTCCGGTCCGGCGGTGATGCCCACCAGTCCGCCCAGCGCGCCGTTGAGTGTCATCCCCGGATCGGGACGTCCGAACGAGCGGTTGGACCATGCGGTGACCATGGCGCCGATGGCACCGGCCGATGCAGCCAGCGTCGTCGTCACCGCCACCGTGGCGAAGTCCTGGCCCACCGCCGCCAAGGTCGATCCGGCGTTGAAGCCGTACCACCCGAACCAGAGGATGAAGACACCGAGGGCTCCGAGCATCAGCGAGTGCCCTGGGATGCTCTGCGGGTTGCCGTTCTCGTCGTACTTGCCGATGCGGGGGCCGAGAACCAGCACGCCCGCGAGGGCAGCGACGCCACCGACCATGTGCACGATCCCCGAACCGGCGAAGTCGATGTATCCCAACTCGGCGAGCCATCCGCCGCCCCACGTCCAGTGCGTGACGATGGGATAGATCAGACCCGTGATGAAAGGCGTGTAGATCAGATACGCCGAGAACTTGGTGCGCTCGGCCATCGCCCCCGAGATGATCGTGGCGGCCGTGGCGGCGAAGACGACCTGGAAGAACCACTCCACCGAACGATCGGGGTTGTTGAAGAAGAACTCGCCGTATCCGATGTATCCGCCGATGGTGGATCCGCCATAGGCGAACCCGAATCCGACCGCCCAGTACATCAGCGCGCCGGCGGCAAAGTCCATGAAGTTCTTCATGACGATGTTGGCGGTGTTCTTGGCGCGGGTGAATCCCGCTTCCACCAGGGCGAAGCCCGGCTGCATGAACATGACGAGGATGCCGGCGACGATCACCCAGACCTGGTCGACGGCCGTGGCGACCTCCTCCACGCTCTGCGCGAGGGCGGTGCCGGTGAGTGGGCCGAACAGCGCCAGGGCCGTGAGGCTGCCGCCTGTCAGCAAGCGTTTCCGCATTCGTTCCCTCCAGTGTCTCGGTACGCGGGGCCGCCGCCAAGGTATGGAGCGCGGTTTGCGGCCTGGTTATCCGACTGTTGCGAACTGGGACCGATCGTGTTTCCAAGTCGTTTCGCGCTCCGTCACTTGCGCGTGCGGGATCTGCCCTGCAAGCTCAGGTGATGACTGACCGCTTCGGGGCCGGGGACTCGGACCTCAGCGATTCGCGGCTCGCCGGTCTGGGTGCGAAGGCGGTGGCGTCGGCGTGGGCGGAACTGGCCGACAGGCATCTGATTGTGACCAGGCGCGCCAGGCATCGCTTCGAGGCCCGGGATTGGACCGGACTGGAGGCGGACCACGTCGAGCGTCTCGACCTCTACACCCGGGCGGCGGGTGATACCGCCGAGCGGCTGCGGCACACCCTGCGGGGCCGGGTACACGAGCCGATGGTGTGGGCGGGCATGAAGGCGGTGTATGCGGTGCTGGTCTCGACCCGCCCTGACACCGAACTGGCCGAGACCTTCTTCAACTCGGTCACCCGCAAGATCTTCACCACCGTCGGCGTGGATCCCCGGATCGAGTTCGTCGATTCCGACGTCGTGATGCAGCCACCGGCCGCCCCCGTCGTGCGCACCTACGACTCGCCGGAGTCGCCCGGCGAGTTGGTCGAAGAGATCCTGCACGACACCGGTCTCTCCGCACCCTGGCGATCGCTGGAGGAAGACGCCACGGCTGCCGGCGACCGGATCGCCGACCGGCTGGCCGCGGTCGGCGGGCTCAGATCGATCGACCGCGCCGACGTGGTCGTCCCCCTCTTCTTCCGAGGCTCCGCCGCTGCAGTGGTGGCGCGTGTCTCGTCGGGCTCACAGGTGGTGCCCGTCGTGTTGGTACTCGGCCACGACGACGACGGCGTCAGAGTCGACGCGGTGCTGCTCACCGAGAACGACGTCAGCATCCTGTTCAGCTTCACGCGGAGCTACTTCTTCGTGAACGTCGCCGGCCCGCATCCGCTCGTGCACTTCCTGGGGACGTTGATGCCCCGCAAGCGAACCGCCGAGTTGTACATCGCCCTCGGCTACGTGAAGCACGGGAAGACCGAGCTGTATCGCGAGATGCGCCGCCACCTGGCAGTCTCCGCCGACCGCTTCGTGACCGCCCGCGGCACCCCGGGTCTGGTGATGGTGGTGTTCACTCTCCCCGGGTTCGACGTGGTCATGAAGGTGATCAGGGATCGCTTCGGTGCGCCGAAGACGGTCACCCGAGACCGGGTCCTCAACCGGTACCGCCTCGTCTTCCGACACGACCGGGCCGGACGGATGGTGGATGCACAGGAGTTCGAGCATCTCGCCCTGCCCCGTGAGCGCTTCGACCCCGCCCTGTTGGACTACCTGCTCGAGGAGTGCGCCCGCTCCGTCGTGGCGGACGGCGACACGGTGACCATCCGCCACGCATACGTGGAGCGACGCGTCACGCCGCTCGACGTGTATCTCAAGGAAGCGCGCGCCTCGGATGCCGAGCGGGCCATCGACGACTACGGACAGGCCATCAAGGACATGGCCGCCAGTGGGATCTTCCCCGGCGACATGTTGATGAAGAACTTCGGAGTGACACGCCACGGGAGAGTCGTGTTCTACGACTACGACGAACTCCAGACCCTCGACGAGTGCCGGTTCCGCGCCCTCCCCGAGACAGACGACCCGGTCGACGACCTGGCGGCCGAGCCCTGGTTCCCCCTGGGCCCTGACGACGTGTTCCCCGAGGAGTTCAGACGCTTCCTCGGTTTGCAGGGCCGCCTGCGGGAGGTGTTCGAGGCGAAGCACGACGACCTGTTCGATCCGGCCACCTGGCAGCGCTGGCAGCGCATGCGGAGAGAGGGGGAACGCATGGAGGTGTTCGCGTACCGCGACGAGGTTCGACTGGGGGCGGGATGACCGACGTGGCGGCGGTGTCCGAGTTGGCGGTGAGGGTGCTCGACTCCGTCCAGCAGGTGATCCTCGGCAAGCGCGCGCAGATCGAGCTCGCCCTCACCGCGGTGCTCGGCCGGGGCCACGTCCTGCTGGACGACGTCCCGGGAACCGGCAAGACCATGCTCGCCCGGAGCCTGGCGGTGGCACTCGGGCTCGAGTTCGGTCGCATCCAATGCACGCCCGATCTGCTCCCCAACGACATCACCGGGGTCAACGTCTACGACCCTCGCGACTCGTCCTTCCGCTTTCGCCCCGGCCCCGTGTTCGCCGGGATCGTCCTCGCCGACGAGATCAATCGCGCGACTCCCAGGACCCAGGCGGCGCTGCTCGAGGCGATGCAGGAGGAACAAGTGACCGTCGACGGTGTCAGCCATGTGCTGCCCGCTCCGTTCGTGGTACTCGCCACCCAGAACCCTGTCGAGTTCGAGGGGACGTTCCCGCTGCCCGAGGCGCAGCTCGATCGCTTCATGCTGACCGCCTCCCTCGGGTATCCGGGCCCGGAGGACGAGGCGGAGTTGGTGATGCGCCCTGGCATCCGACGCCTGGCCCACATCGAGTCGGTGACGGACGCCTCCGAGTTGGCTGCCGCCATCGACTCGGTCGACACGGTCCACGTCGACGCGGCGATCGCCTCCTCCATCGTCGAGATCGCGACCATGACCCGGGACCACGACTCGGTGGTGCTCGGGGCCAGCACCAGGGCATCTTTGGCGTTGGGAGCGGCGGCCAGGGCCCGCGCCGCCATCGAGGGTCGAGACTTCGTGATCCCCGACGACATCCGGGCGCTGGCGGTGCCGGTGCTCTCGCATCGGATCGTCCTCGATCCGGACGCCCGTCTCCGTCGAGTCACCCCGCAGGCGTTGATCGGTGCGATCGTCGAGAACGTCCGGATCGGTTGACGATGCGGAGATTGCTCCGTCCCGCCATCCTCGTCGCGGTCTTGGCGGTGCTCACGCGGGTCGACCCCGTCCTTGGCGTCGCCACCCTTCTCGCAGGGTGGGCGTGGTCGAGTTGGACGCTGCCCGCCAGGGCGCTGGTGAT
>CAZCRP010000276.1:4006-4264 GCA_964501055.1 uncultured Acidimicrobiaceae bacterium | reverse complement strand
CCGCGAATCCGAGGCGCAGGCCGTCGTCCCTTCCCCCCAGATCTGGGGCCATCGCAGCTGGAAGAGCCGATTCACCACCTCGGCGATCGCCTGGCGTAATGCATCGCGCGTGATGAAGCGCTGCTGGATGTAGAGGAGATCTCGATACGCCACCGCCGGGTTCCCCATGTGCACCCGCTTGAGCCCGGCGCCGGTCCCCAGCCCGTACAACGTCAAGAGCAGGCGGTATTGGAGGGTCTTGTAGGTGAGGCCGAGCAA